>CAMMYU010000042.1:0-2541 GCA_946528545.1 uncultured Ruminococcus sp. | reverse complement strand
CATCATCTGCTTGCCAGCTTTCCGTCATATTACCCAAATTCTCCTTGAATTGCGTTAGCAAGCCTGCGTCGAATTTAGGCAATCTGACGAAAATCCGGACGGCGCATCTGATGCACAGGGGTCATGCGGTGTTGCCTTAAATTTCGCCCGTTATCTGAGCTTATAAACCAGGAACACGCCTCCTACCAGCAGTGCCGAATACAGCACAAAGCTGAACATAAGCGCTCCCAATGAAGTTCCGCCGACTCTCGGAAGCTTCTCAGCTACCTGTTCATCAGTAAGTGTCGGATCGGAACGAATTTCCAGAATATCCTTCCTTGCCTTCTTGTAGTAAATGTAGTTTGCCATAAAGCCGGCTACAAACTGCATAAGCAATGACAGATACCAGCCTGCCTGCGACAGCGCCTTGAACGAATTCGCCGTTGTATCAATGCCGAGGTCTATAGACATATTTGTTACCGAACCGCTTTGCAGCATCTCGATCATCATCGGGATATTGAATACTGCATTCACTATCAGCATTATAACTCCCACCAGCGTCATCTTCCTGAAGAAGAAATACACATGAGGAAACAAAAATGCAGGAATATTGAGCGAAAATTTCCTGCCGAACTTACCGAACCTTACAAAGCTCGACAAAAACGGCAGAGGATTTGTCCTCACATATCTTGCATAGTCCTCAAGCTTTACGCCGTCTATCTCGGAGTTCTTATCAAACATCATCTGACCCGGTATCGGGCCGAAGCCGCCCTGAGTATTCTGTCCGCCGCTGTTAGCATTCGGAGCACCAAAAGGGTTAAAGCTCTGCTGCTTGTCAGTCTCGGCATTTTCGTCCTCGGGCTCATTAAAGGGGCGGTTTTCAGTCTCCTGACCCTTTATAAGCGGAGTTCCGCACTGCTCGCAGAAAATCTTATCGGAAGCATTCTCAAAGCCGCACCTGATACACCTGATAGACTCATCGCCGTTTTGCGCAGTCTGACCCCAGCTCATGCCGCTGTCATGGAGCTCCGTATTGATACAGGTGCCCTCTTTCAGATAGCAATCCCTGTGATAAGGCGTTCCGCAGTCGGGACATACTACAATATCATCTTCCTGACTGAAAAGTTGTCCGCAGGATATACATTTCTTACCGATATAATTTGCCATTGTCACTCACTTTCCTTGACTAAATTTCTATTTATCCTTATTATACCACAAATATTCCCGCTTGTAAAGCCTTGAAACCGCCGCACAGCATTTTTTTGGACAGATGACAAAAAAGGGCTTTACATTTCGTGAAAAAAGTTATATAATATAAGGTGATACTTAATTTATGAGGAGAATTACTATGATATTTCTTGAAAACTTAAAATCGGAGCTTGAAGCCTGCAAGCCTGTTATCAAGGAGCTTCACGATGTGTACAACATTGAAAACTCCATGGAGCGAATTGAAGAGCTTCACGAAAAGGCTGCCGAGCCCGGCTTCTGGGACGATATGGAAAAATCCCAGAAGGTGCTTCAGGAGACCAGACAGCTTGAAGGCAGAATTGAAAAATACAACGGCTTTGTTCAGTCCGCCGAGGACATAGAGGTGCTCATCGAAATGGCTGCCGACGAGGACAGCGAGGAGATGATCGAAGAGATCAAGGAGGAGCTCGGAAAGCTCAAATCAGCCCTTGACGCCGCACAGCTTGACACTCTGCTCACAGGCGAGTATGACAAAAACAATGCTATTATCAATTTCCATGCCGGGGCAGGCGGAACCGAGGCTCAGGACTGGTCGGAGATGCTTTTCAGAATGTACCACAAGTGGTGCGATGCACATGACTTCAAGTTCACGGTACTTGACTACCTTGACGGTCAGGAGGCAGGCATGAAGAGCGCATCCGTACTTATCGAAGGCGAGAACGCTTACGGCTACCTTAAAAGTGAGGCAGGCATACACAGACTTGTGCGTATCTCACCGTTTGACAGCTCGGGAAGCAGACACACCTCTTTCTCGGCAGTAGATGTTATGCCCGAAATCGACGATACAATCGAGGTCGATATCCGCCCCGAGGACATCAAGATGGACGTTTACCGTGCATCGGGTGCAGGCGGACAGCACATCAACAAGACCTCATCGGCAGTAAGACTGACCCATATCCCGACAGGCATAGTTACAGCCTGCCAGACACAGCGTTCCCAGTTCCAGAACAGAGAGTACGCAATGAAGCTTCTGAAGGCTGAGCTCATAAAAATCAAGGAGCGTGAGCACCTTGAAAAGATTGAGGACATCAAGGGTGTGCAGAAGGAAATCGCATGGGGCGCACAGATACGCTCATACGTATTTATGCCCTACACCCTTGTAAAGGATCACAGAACAGGCTTTGAGAACACCAATGTCTCGGGCGTTATGGACGGAGACCTTGACGGCTTCATCAACGCATACCTGAAAGCGCTCTCCCTTGGAGAGATAGAAAAATAGTAGTATTAAGGCAATACCGCACAACTCCTGTGCGTCAGATGCGACGTCCAGGTTTTCGTCAGATTGCCTAAATTCGACGCAGGCTTGCTGGCGCA
>CAMMYU010000041.1:0-12018 GCA_946528545.1 uncultured Ruminococcus sp. | reverse complement strand
AAGATCGTTGATCTTCTCCTTCTGGCTCTCAGTCAGTGATGCAGCAGGTGCATGAGAGCTCGAATTTGACGAGCCGCTGTCAGAGCTGCTTCCGCAAGCTGCCATGCTTGCTGCAAGTGTCAGCGAGCAAGCTGCTGCGAGGATTTTTTTTGTCATTTTCATCAATAATAACCTCCTTGTGTTTGGGCGGTGTCTCTTACCCGTGAAACACACGCCTGTAGACAGTTTTCGCCCATAAATATAATATCAAAAACTGCCAAAAATATCAATCGGCATTTTGCAATATAAATCACTCGCTATTTTAGCAATTTTGACAATATCATATCATCTTTCTCACCGTATTCGTTTACAGTAAACGTTTTCATTCAAAAATAATACTTAATTCACAAACTTTTTACATTTATGTTTTTCCCGAAAGCTCTTACCATATCCTCGGGCAGTTGAGAGTACACGCAGATACGCTCATCGCTTAACGGTTTTATGAACTCTACCCTTGCGCAGTGCAGAGCGTGTCTGTTTATCAGTGACATATCGCCGCCGTAGAGCTCATCGCCGATAAGGGGCTTGCCGATATGGGCACAGTGAACTCTTATCTGGTGAGTTCTCCCCGTTTCGGGGATAAAGGCACACAGGCTCAGATCTCCGCTGTCAGCAAGCTTATAAAAGGTTGTTGCGGCATAAGCTCCGTCCTCTCTGACACAGCGCAGTATTGCCGACTCACGCTCACGGGCGATCGGAGCACAGATTCTTCCGCCTGCGCTGCCTATACGAGGCATTATCCCTACATATACCTTTTTAATAGACCTTTGCAGACTGTATGCCGCAAGGCTTGACTTCGCAGCCGCCGCACAGCCGCTTGTATTGCGGTCGAGCCTGTTGATACTGCGAAAGGGCAGCTCGGGATATGCCTTGAAAAACTCATTTGCGAGGGTATCATCATAATGCTTCATAGACTGGTGACACGGCATAAAAGGCGGCTTATCGAAAACCATGCAGTGCTCATCTTCATAAAGAACGGGAACGCCCGGCTCTTCCTGCCTGCGCTCCCGTTCAGTCTCCCGAAGCTCAACTTTATCACCGTTGTACACTCTGTCTACCGTTCTGATAAGTGCGCCGTCACGGGTCAGTCCGTTTTCAATGCGCTTAAGCCTGGTTATCAGCCGTCTTGAAATTCCCCTGCCCCGAAGAAGCTCATCAAGTGTTTTTCCGTTCTCATCGGGTTTTACTGTAAGAATCACAGGGTATACCTCCTCCAGCGCTTGATAGATGCTTTAAGCTTGTCCTGCCACAGGTCACCGAGCATTGCCTCTGCAAAGGTGACCTTGCATATCTTATAGTACGGAAAGAGCATAAAAAACGGATAAACAAACAGCAGAAGCGGTATAAACTTCGCAAACGAAAGAATATACATAAGGTAATTTGTGTGATTGCCCTCCATAAGGCGCTTTGAAAGCTTTATCGCCTCAGAAACCTTTGCTCTCGGATTGAGAAGCATTATATAGGGCGCCAGCGCAACCGAAATCAGATACCTTACAAACATACCTATCCATACGCCGGTAAAGCCTATACACAGCATCAGCAAAAGCAGTCTTGCTGAACTCAGTTGATTGCCCCTTGAGCCGTATATAATAAAATACACTCCGAATGCACCGAAAAGCGCAGGTACAAACATAGCGACCTTTCTGAGAAACATATCAATTGTAAACATGATAGCCTTTCTTCCGTAAAGGGACAGATGAGCGTTCAGATACTTTCTTGTTTCTATGAAGTCATCTCCCCTTGCTATATCAAGAAGAAGGCGGTTAAGTATCCACCATTCCTGTATCAGAACAGGCAGAAGAGCTATTGCCGTAAGCACCCAGAAAAGCTTCACATCAGCACTGCTTTTAAAAGCTTTCCACGAAAAGAAGCGCTCCCAGCCCACCTGCTCAAAAATAAGCCTTATAGCATTGAACGCAACAAAAACAAATACCGCTATCGAGAACATGAACATAGACAGCGAAAAGCAGTTTCCGCCGTTATCACGAAACCTTGTTATCGACCATGTCTTTATCTCCTTATTGTTCATATTCTCACCTCCTGCCATACTGCTTATTTTATTTAATGGTGTAATCCTCCTGAAGCTCATACCTCGGCGGATAATTTCCGATTATCTCAAATGCCTCGGAGCGCTGCCACATTGAGGCTGTTATCAGCACCTCAAAGCCCTCCCCGAAGTCACAGACATAGTCTATCGGTCTGCCCTTCGGAACACCGAAGCCCGACATAATATTCATAATCAGTCCCGAATGTGTACACACTCCAACGTAAGTAAGCCCCTCATACATCATATCGGAAATGATGATATTGAGTGCCTCATAGCAGCGGTTCATAACATCTCTGACTGATTCTCCCTTTGGCGGAGGATTGTCAAGTCCGCCCCTGATAAACTCCTTGTACTCCTCAAGCTCCATGAGCTCATCTGCGGTCTTGTTCTCAAACTCTCCGAAATCCATCTCCCTGAGCTGCGGCATTTCTACCGTCAGGCGGTTAGGCTGGAGAATGTTTACTGTCTGCGTACATCTTTTAAGCGGAGAGGTATACACCTTCTGTACAGGGGGATAGTCAAACTCTTCAAGCTTATCATAAAGCTGCTGAGCGCCCTCTGCTGACAGAGGAAGATCGGTAGTGCCGATATATCTGCCCTCGTCATTGGCAGATGTTCTGCCATGTCTGAAAAATACTATTCTGTAGCCCTTCATAGTCTGCTCCTGTTCTTTCCTGCCGCCGATGCTGTCAGGCAGCTTTGGAATCTCTTGTGAAAAAATTAAAAACGGGTATTTACAAAACGATTAAAATATAGTATAATAAAATATGTATGTATGAGGAGGCGATAGTTGTGCATATAACTAACGAAAAAAAATACAATGAAACCATCGGAGAAAGACTCAGACTGATAAGAAAGCAGAAGGGTCATACACAGAATGAGGCCGCTGAAGCTGCCTGTCTTTCGCAGTCTGCCCTATCCGATATTGAGGCAGGAAAAAGAGCCTGCCCGATATTTAATGCTGTAAAGCTTATTGAATTGTACGGTGTTGCTTACGATGCAGTGTTCGGTAAAATACAATACACCGAAGCTCCCGAAATTACTGCCCCTGCAGAGCTTGACTCTGCGGTAAGGCTTTTGTCCGCACTTATTTCGGGAAGCGGCTCACAGGAGCTTATTTTCACCTGCTCACAAAGCTTAGCAGTATGCATCTATGCAGTGTTTAGAAGAATATACCGTGAGAACCCTCACAACAGCGAAAAGCTTTTTGAGATAAAGTACGAGGATCTTTCAAAGCACACAAAGGGCTTTGTTCCCGAACGTGTTATCTTCGAGCTTGAGCGCTGCATAAAGCACTGCGATATAAAAAGTGAGCTGCTTGAGCTGCCCGTTGAACTCAACGCCGAACTCTGTGCTTTCATTGAAAGCAGCGAGAGGATACTCCTTGCCGCAAACCCATTATAGCATAAATTCTTACAAAAGTAAAGTAATATAATGAAAAAAGCCTTGAACAAAAGAGTTATCATTCCTGCGGTGTTCGGCATAGTGCTGATTGCGGCGGGTGTGATAGTCATGAATATAAAAAAGCCTGTGCAGAAATTCTCAAAGGCGTTCTTTGCTATGGACTGCCCTGTCGATATTACGCTCTACTCATCATCTGATTTTTCAGACGATTTAAGAGGGCGCATAAAGGAGCTTGACGCTCTGCTATCGGCTTACGATGAACGATCGGAGATAAACAGGCTTTCTGGTGAGCCTATGAATATCAGTGAGGAGACCTGCGAGGTTATAAGCCGTTCAAAGGAGCTGTACAGTGAGTTCGGCGGCTGTAATATTGCTATAGGCGCTGTAACCAAGCTCTGGGATATAACGGGTGAGCCGAAGGTGCCCTCCGATGAGGAGATAGAGGCTGCTCTGAGCAGCGTTGACATAAACAATATACACCTTGTACGCAGCGGCGGATACAAGTGCTGCCTTGACAACGGCGCCAAGATAGACCTCGGCTGTGATGCAAAGGGCTATGCACTTGACAAGGCGAAGGAGCTTCTTGATGAAAAGAAGCCCGAGGGGGCAGTTGTGTCATTCGGCTCGTCTATACTTTGCTATGGAAAAAAGCCTGACGGCAGCCGCTTTAAGATCGGGATAAAAGACCCCTTCTATCCTGATACGCTCTGCGCTCAGCTTGAATGTGATGCCTGCTTTGTATCAACATCGGGCGGATATGAGCGCTTCTTTGAGGCTGACGGTGTGAGATACTGTCACATTTTTGATGAGAAAACAGGAAGACCCTCGGAGTCTTCACTGCAGTCCGTTACGGTAATCGCAGAAAGCGGGATAGAATCGGATTACCTGTCTACCTGTATTTATCTTGGCGGCAAGGATAAGCTCTCAGAATGGCTCAGCCGTGATGACATCTCGGTGATAGCTGTAGATGAGAATGCTAAGGTGTATTGTTCGGAAAATATAAAGGGTCAGCTCAGCCTTACAAGTGAGTATTTCAGCTTTGCAGACTGATCAAACTGCATAGAGAGGCGCAAAGCCTCATAAAAAACCAAAGGGGGATAAAGTTATGCTCGAAAGAATGGATTCGTTTTTTAACAGCAGAGCTGACAGCTATGACCGCACTGCTCTCGAAGAGGTCGGGAATGCAGGTGAATTCTATAAGTTCACTGCTCTGCAGCTTCCCAAAAAGGCAGGTGCGAGAGTGCTTGACCTCGGCTGCGGCACAGGTCTGGAGCTTGAGTTCCTTTATGCGATAAACCCCGAAGCTGCCGTGACAGGTATTGATCTGTCACAGGGTATGCTTGAAAAAATGAAGAGCAAGTTCCCCGATAAAAAGCTGAGAGCTGTAAGAGGTTCTTTCTTTGATATTATTTTCGGTATAACTGCTTTTGACTGCATTGTATCGGTCGAGGCGCTTCACCACTATACACAGAGGAGCAAGTCTGCCCTTTACAGAAGAGTAAGACAGGCGCTAAAGCACGGCGGATATTTTATCCTGACGGATACCTTTGCAGACTCGGAGCTTGAGGAGCGCAAAAATTTCGATGACCTTGACAGGCTTAGGCACGAAGAGAGCATGGGCTATGATGTCATCTGCCATTATGACACTCCGCTGACACTGGAGCACGAGCTAGAAGCACTCAGGAATGCAAACTTCTCAAAGGTTGAGGTTCTGAAAAGCTGGGGTGCTGTCAGCACTATAAAAGCGGAGCTATGATTTTCTCATCAAGGAGATTTTTATGAAAATAAACGGCACAAAGCTAAAGCATAACAAAAATACGGCTTCATGCGAAACAATAGAGATGGCAGCCCCTGAAAAGGTCATCATTCCTATGTCGCAGAGCCTGGGAAGTGCCTGCGAGCCCCTTGTCAAAAAAGGCGACAGGGTGCTTGTCGGGCAGAAGATAGGAGACAGCGAGCAGATTCTCTCATGCCCTGTTCATTCGTCTGTCTCGGGAACTGTTACGGCTATAGGCGAGCTTCTTATGGCAGCAGGAAGAAAATGCAAAACCGTTGAAATAGAGGCTGACGGAAAGCAGGAAATATCTCCCGATATAAAGCCACCCAAGATAACAGATAAGAAGAGCCTTTGTGAAGCTCTCAGAGAATCGGGCTGCTGCGGTCTGGGCGGCGCCGGCTTCCCGACACACCTGAAGCTCAACTACAACGAGGAAAGACACCACGTTGATACGCTCATAATCAATGCCGCAGAGTGCGAGCCCTATATCACAAGCGACCACAGAGAAATGCTTGAAGATGCTGATAATGTGATTTCGGCAGTTTCTCTCATTATGCAGATACTCGGAATTGACAGAGCATTTATCGGAATTGAAAACAACAAGCCCGACGCCATTCGCCTGATGCAGGAAAAGGCGGCGAAGTATGATAATATAAATGTAAAGGTACTGCGCTCTTCGTACCCTCAGGGGGCGGAGAAAACTCTCATCTATAACCTGATAGGCCGTACTGTCCGTGAGGGCGAGCTGCCTGCCGATCAGGGTGTTATCGTTATGAATGTAAGCACCGCAGGCTTTTTCGGCGGCTATGTAAAAAACGGTATGCCCCTTATTTCAAGACGTGTGACAATTGACGGAGATATTGTTTCTACCCCATGTAATGTGAGAGCGCTTATCGGGACCCCTGTGTCGGAGCTTCTGAAATTTGCGGACACTCAGCTTGATAATGCCGAGAAAATAATCTCGGGCGGTCCTATGATGGGTGTATGCATTTACGATACGGAGCTTCCGACTATAAAGACTATGAACGGTCTGCTTGCTTTCGGAGTGCCCAAGATCAATAAAAATGAAATACTTGAAAGCGGTCAGACAAACTGCATACGCTGCGGCCGCTGTATAAGAGTCTGTCCTATGGGGCTTATGCCTACATATCTGGAGAAGGCATACGATAAGAGGGACACTCACAGGCTTGAAAAGCTCAAGGTCGGACTGTGCATAAGCTGCGGCTCATGCTCTTATGTCTGCCCTGCTAAAAGACCTCTGGCGGAAAAACACCGCTTAGCCAAGAAATTACTCAGAAGATAGGAGAAAGACAATGCAAAAACTAACAGTAAGCCCCTCACCTCATGTGAGAAGCGGGACTACTACATCAAAGATAATGCTGCACGTTATGATAGGTCTTTTTCCTGCTCTTGGTATGTCGGCATACTTCTTCGGCGGAAGAGCCCTTATGCTGACAGGCTGCTGTGTGCTCTCGGCTATTGTATGGGAAAGGCTCTGCAACCTTGTTATGAAAAAGCCAAACTCTACAGGCGACCTTTCGGCAGCAGTTACAGGAATGATACTGGCATTTAATCTCCCTGTTACGCTTCCGTACTGGATGGCTGTGATAGGTACTTTTGTGGCTATTGTTATAGTCAAGCAGCTTTTCGGCGGTCTCGGGCAGAACTTCGCAAACCCTGCCGCTGTCGGAAGAATAGTACTTATGCTCTCATTTACGGGAGAAATGACCAAATGGGCTATCCCATTCTATAACCCTGACAAGATCGTTACGGGTGCTACGCCACTTGCAACAAGAGCCGAGGAGTACATAGACCTGTTTATCGGAAAGACAGCAGGCTGTCTCGGAGAGACCTCGGCGGCAGCTTTGCTATTGGGCGGAGTGTACCTTGTTATAATGAAGGTTATCACTCCCCATGCGCCGATCGCCTATATCGGGACCGTGTATGTTTTCTCGTGGATATTCGATCAGGACCCGCTTTATCAGATCCTTTCGGGAGGAATTATGCTCGGAGCTATATTTATGGCTACTGACTATGTAACTACTCCGATATCCTCATTGGGAAAGGTGATCTTCGGTGTCGGCTGCGGAATAATTACCTGCGTGATACGCTTCTGGGGCTCTTATCCCGAGGGTGTTTCGTACTCGATACTGCTTATGAATATTATTACTCCGTACATTGATATGGCTATACTTACAAAGCCCTTCGGAGCTGTTAAGCACAATGAGGAGGCGAAGTCATGAAAGAAAAGCTCATGCCGCCCCTCGTGCTGACTATTATCTGTGTGGTTGTTTCGGGACTGCTGGCGCTTGCCTACAATGTCACCTATGTTGACCTCACAGGTGTTATGACAGATGAGCTAAAAACGGGCTGTAAAAACATCTTCGGTGAAGCTGAATATGAAATGCTCACAGAAGAAAAAGACGGAAAAAAAGCTCCCGTGAACTTCGGGAACAAGAATATAAACAGCATAATTGTTGACAGGAATGCCTCAAACTGCATTATTGAGATAACCGAAGACGGCTACTCAAAGGGAGGACTGCATCTGCTGGTGGGGCTTGATTCGGACGGTAAGGTTCAGGGAATTGAGTTTGTATCAATAGGCGAGACCCCCGGGCTTGGTACTAAGGTGCAGGACAAAAGCTTCACAAAGAAGTTTCTGAAGGCAGATGCCGAGACTAACATCGACGGCATTGATAATGTCACTGCGGCCACATTCTCCTCAAAGGGTATGAAAAAGGCTGTCAGGGAGTGCCTTGATATATTCAGCAAGAACAAGGAGGCGATCTTCGGTGACTGAGCACTCAAACCTGTATGAGCTGACCAAGGGCATCATCAAGGAGAATCCGAACCTTGTTACGCTTCTGGGTATGTGCCCGACACTTGCGGTAACTACCCTTGCTTCAAACGGAATAGGCATGGGGCTTGCAACTACCTTTGTGCTTGTTTGCTCGAACCTTGTTATTTCGCTTCTCAAAAATGTGATACCAAAGGCAGTCAGACTGCCCTCTTACATTGTTATTATCGCAGGCTTTGTTACCCTCATAGACTTTCTTATGAAGGGCTATCTGCCTGCACTTCATAAGGAACTGGGGGTGTTTCTCTCGCTTATTACGGTAAACTGCATTATCCTCGGGCGTGCCGAGGCTTTTGCAAGCAAGAACCCTGTGTTCAAGTCTGTGCTTGACGGGCTTGGAATGGGCATAGGCTTTACGCTTACGCTCTTCTGCATGGGAAGCATAAGAGAGATACTCGGAACAGGCTCGTGGTTCGGGCTGACTATACCGTGGCTCTCAAAGCACCCTATGACTATCTTTATTATGCCTGCAGGAGGCTTTTTCGTGCTGGGCATACTTATTGCGATAGTCTGCAAGCTGAAGGACAGAAAGCCGCCTGCCGAGATCGGCTGTGCAGGCTGTCCGAGTGCGCAGTTCTGCTCCGACGAGGAGAAGCTCTCCTGTGAGAGAAAGGAGGCAGACGCTGTATGAGCTACATTCTGCTGATAGTTAGCTGTGTGTTCGTAAATAACATAGTGCTCTCGCAGTTCATGGGGATCTGCCCGTTTCTGGGAGTTTCAAAGCAGATAAAGTCATCTGTGGGAATGGGTGCGGCTGTTATCTTCGTAATGGTTTGTGCAAGTGCCTGCACCTATCCTGTGTATAAGCTTCTCGAACACTATGATATAACGTATCTGAAAACTATCGCTTTCATTCTTGTGATAGCGCTGTTTGTTCAGCTTGTTGAGATGGTTCTCAAAAAAATGCTTCCGCCGCTTTACAGAGCGCTCGGAGTTTATCTGCCGCTTATAACTACTAACTGTGCGGTACTGGGAGTTACTATCTCGAACATTGACAACGGATACGGCTTTCTGAAGTCCATAACAAATGCATTCGGAACAGGTGCTGCGTTTACGCTTGCACTGGTGCTTTTCAGCGGTGTAAGGGCAAGAATAGCTGACTGCGACTTTCCTAAGGCTTTCAGCGGTGCGCCTGCGACACTTATTGCTGCGGCTATTGTTTCGCTCAGCTTTATGGGCTTTTCGGGAATAATCTGACGGAGGGGAATGTATGACGGTTTTAATACCGATCGCTATATTTGCGGCACTGGGAGTTGTCTCGGGTGCTGCTCTGACCGCCGCCTCAAAGGTGTTTGAGGTAAAAGAGGATAAGCGCATAACCGAAATAAATGACGCTTTGCCTCAGGCTAACTGCGGCGGCTGCGGATATTCGGGCTGTGCCGACTATGCGGCGGCGGTTGTTGAAAGAGGTGCTGACTGTAACCTCTGCCGCCCGGGCGGCGATGCTACTGCGGCAAGGATCGCAGCTATCATGGGAAAAGAAGCCCGTGATGTTGTTGAGCTGACAGCCTTCGTGCGCTGCAGCGGCGACTGCGATGCAACACCTAACAAGTATCTCTATGACGGCATACAGTCCTGCGCTGCCTGCAATATGTACTATAACGGAAGCAAGCTCTGCACAAGCGGCTGCCTCGGATACGGAGACTGTGTGAATGTCTGCCCGACAGGTGCGATCAGGATAAAAAACAGGATCGCTGTTGTTGACCACAGACTGTGCATAGGCTGCGGCCTTTGTGCGACTGCCTGTCCGAACAAGCTTATTGCGATAAGGCCTTCAACTCAGAAGGTAGAAGTGCTGTGCTCCTCAAAGGACACGGCAAAGGATACCAAAAAAATCTGCCCGAACGGCTGCGTGGGCTGTAAGCTCTGCGAAAAGAACTGCCCGTCCGAGGCTATAAAGGTCATTAATAACCATGCGGTTATCGACTATGATCTCTGCACTAACTGTGGGACCTGCGTTGAGGTATGCAAGTTCGGAGCAGTAAAAACTATCAATCATCTCGGTACTGCCGAAAGCTGCTAAGCCTGCTGTATCAGGCTTGAAAAGTGAAAGGGAAATCATTCTATGATAGAGCTTTATTACTGGGTGCTGCTTGTAATATCTCTGGGACTGTCTCTTGTGTATACATTCTCATGGCACAAGCATCTTGGTGTACATTTCACTCTGATATTTATCTTTGTGCCTGTCTCAAATGTCGGATATGCTTTGTTTGCAAGCGCCCGAAGTCTTGAAACTGCGATAGCCGCCAACAAGGTAATCTATATAGGCGGCTGCTACAATGCTCTCTTTATTATGCTGAGCGTTTACAGCCTTTGTCACCTGAAATTCAACAAGTGGCTGAGAACAGGGCTTATGACGCTGGCAACTGTGTTTTTCATGTTTATTATGACTATGGAAAGGCAGCACTACTACTATAAGAGCCTGAGCTTTGAGAGGAACAACGGTGTTACTCTGCTGCATAAAAAATATGCCTTTGTACACAACCTGTTCTATGTGTTTATTATCGGCTGCTTTATAGGAAGTATCGCAGGAATAGTATACAGCTATTTCAAGAAGAGAGATGCTTCCCGTAAGATCATCTATCTGCTGATACTGCCGAATATTGTTTGCCTTATCGCCTTTTTCGGTGTACGAAGAATTATTCCGAATATTGAGTTATTGCCTGCTGCCTATGCTTTTGCTCAGGTGATATACCTGCTCATTATGCACAGAGTATGCCTTTACGATATTACGGACACAGCGATAGATTCGCTGGTGGAAAAGGGTGATACAGGCTTTATATCCTTTGATTTTCACTTTCACTATCTCGGAAGCAACGAAACAGCTAAAACAATCTTTCCCGAGCTTCGTGAGCTGACTGTTGACAAGCCCGTAGGCTCGAACGAAAAGCTTCGTGATACGGCACTTGTGTGGCTCAGAGATTTCAGAGAGGACAACAGCAAAAACAGCCTTCACTATGATATAGGAGATAAAAGCTATCTTGTTAATATTACCTTCCTCTTTGACGGCAAGCAGAAGAGGGGCTATCAGTTTTTTATAACAGATGACACTCAGAATCAGCAGTATATTGCTCTGCTTGACTCATTCAACAACTCGCTGAAGGAAGAGGTTGCTCAGAAGACCCGTCATATTGTTGAAATGCATGACCAGTTTATTCTCGGTATGGCAACTATGGTCGAGAGCCGTGACAATTCAACAGGCGGTCATATCAGAAGAACAAGCGATGTGGTCCGTATGCTGGTGGCTGAGATACAGAAAAACGATGTGTTCGGGCTCAGCGATGAGTTCTGTCGGGCTATAATCAAGGCCGCACCTATGCATGACCTCGGAAAGATTGCCGTTGACGATGCTATCCTCAGAAAGCCCGGCAGATTTGAGGACTGGGAATTTGAGAAAATGAAGGTTCATGCCGCAGAGGGTGCTAACATCGTACATAAGGTGCTTGAGGGTACCGATGATGACTATTTCCGAAATATTGCCGAGAACGTTGCTCACTATCACCATGAGCGCTGGGACGGCTCGGGCTATCCCGAGGGCTTAAAGGGTGATGAGATACCTCTTGAAGCCCGTATTATGGCTATTGCCGATGTATACGATGCTCTCGTCAGCAAGAGAGTGTACAAGGAGAGAATGTCCTTCGAGCAGGCTGACAGCATAATCACGGAGGGCATGGGAAAGCACTTCGACAAGCGGCTTGAGCCCTACTATCAGGCGGCAAGACCTCGGTTTGAGGAGTACTACAGGAAGGTCGATTCGTAAAACAGTATGATTTACACAGAGACTGCTGAGCTTTCAGCAGTCTCTGCTTGTCGCAAAAGTTCTTTTAATAGGGGTCTGGGGCGATAGCCCCAGTGGGGCAAATGGGGCGAAGCCCCTTCCTCTCCCAACAAGCC
>CAMMYU010000040.1:0-15096 GCA_946528545.1 uncultured Ruminococcus sp. | reverse complement strand
CCCCCGCCGATCTGATACCGCAGATAATCGCCCTCATCGGGCTCGGCTGTTTCTGAAAGGGCATACTCAAAAAGCTCATCGGCTATGACACCGAGGTCTTCCATATTGTCGCTGTGAGATCTGTAGCTTATAACTATCCTCTCCTGACGGCGCCTGAGAGCATTTCTTATGTCCTCTATCACTATATCGGAGTTGCCGAAGTAAACACTCAGGTCACGCCTTGTCTCATAGTGATAGAGCGCTTTTCTCTCTGCCGATTTTCCGTTTCCCGAATATGCCGTCACAGCAAAAATGAGCACCCCGAGAAAGAGCAGAAGCACCGCCCCTCTCCGACAAAGAACTGCACTCACTTTTTCTTCTTCCTTGCCTTTCTTTTCCAGAGCGCCGCCGCATTTGAGCTTACCAGCAGACCGTCTATATCTATCCCCGCAGGGCAGATATCCCTGCACGCAAGCGACTTTCCGCAGCCCTCAAACACACGCTTTCTGTAGGTCCTGTAAAGCTCCTTTTCCTGCTCCTTCGGCAGAGCCGAAATAAGCCTTGCCATCGGCACAGCGCCCGACATTCCGACAAAGCTGTCATCAACGCAGAAGTTCGGACAGACCTCCAGACAACAGCCGCACTGCAAACAGCGTGATGCCTCATAGGCAGTATCCGCAGCTCTCTCGTCAGCCTTTGTCTGAGCCTCAAACCAGACCTTCATTTCTTTGAGCCTCTCAAAAACCGAGCTTCTGTCAACTATCAGGTCTTCAACAGGCGGAAACTTCCTGAGCGCCTCTACCCTGACCGTATCTCCAAGCTCGGAAAGCTTTGCATCGCAGGCAAGCATAGGTCTGCCGTTTATAACCATAGCACAGGCTCCGCACTTTTTTTGCAGACAGCTTGACTCCCACTTTATCTCGCCGACAGTCTCTCCGTTAATATCCCGAAACGAACTGTCCGAATTTATCTGCCTGAGCGCCGTTGCAACCGTGGCATTCTCGTCCTTCGTTTCAAATTCTATCGTCTGGAGATAGGGCTCACCGCCTTGCTTTCGGCGGAGTATTTCAAGTCTGTGCTTCATCGTCTTCCCTCCTGTCGGGGATAATGCCGTATTCTGTCACAAGCCTGCCCTCACTCATATAAGCGAGAGAACGCTTGCGGTAACGCTCGTCTTTTTTCGGGTGATCCTCTCTGTAGTGCGCTCCTCTGCTCTCACGCCTGTTAAGGGCAGATATCAGCATAGCCCTTGCAAAGTCAAGCCTTGCCGTTTCACGGCAGTTATATTCACGCTCCGAGGACAGTTCATCAAGCTCCGAGAGCGCCCCCTTTATAAGCGTTTCATTTCTCACTATCCCAAGCCCTGAGAGCAGTATATCCCTTATCCTGAATATCAGCTCGGAAGCTGCCTGCTGTTCAAACTCATCCGAGCCTGTGAAAACACCTTCGCTGACCTCTTCAGTCTCACCCGAGAGCACAGTCTCGGCAGCGACCTGTCCACCGTAGAGGGCTCCGAGCATTGAATTTCCGCCCAGCCTGTTCGCACCGTGGTACTGCGAGCAGCACTCTCCTGCGGCATAAAGCCCCGCAAGGCTCGTTCTGTGCTTTTCGTCAACATCTATTCCGCCCATAAAGTAATGTATCCCCTCATGGACCGGTATAGGCGTATATGTCGGATCATCTCCGGTGCATCGGATCATCTCATCACGCAGGTCGCTGAGACGTTCCTTCCAGATCTTATCGGAAAGTTCGGTCATATCCAGATACACTTCCTCGACGGTGTTTTCCTGACGTCGGACAAAAAACATCTCCCGCGAGACCACATCACGGGGCATAAGGTTCCCAAGCTCAGGATACTTCTCCTCCATAAAATACCAGGGCTTATCCTCTTTGGTCATTATCCACAGCCTTCCGCCCTCGCCTCTTGCCGCCTCAGAGATAAGGCAGCGCTTGCCCGGAATGGCAATAGTCGTGGGGTGATACTGTATCATTTCAAGATTTGAGAACACCACTCCCTGTGAGAACAGCACTGCAGCACAGTCTCCGCTGTTCTGGGTAGTGCCCGTAGTCATCTCCGGGAACATTCCGTTCAGGCCTCCGCTGCACACTATCACCTGCCCCGAAAGCTCACTCAGCTTTCCCGAGTACACATCTCTTATACGCACACCTGTGCATTTATCTCCGCTTATCAGAAGCCTTATCAGCTCATGGTGCGGCAGCCTTCTGATAAGACCCTTAGCCTCATATTTTCTTGCCTCGTCTATCACAGCGGACATTATTATTTTTCCCGTGCTGCTTCTTGCATAGGCAGTACGCTTTTTCTTCTGACCGCCGAAATTTCTGAGCACCAGCTCTCCGTTCTCCATATTAAATGGCACTCCGAGGCCTTCAAGCCAGCGCACTATCTTCGGTGCGTTTCTCGTCAGCCCGTCTACCGCATTAGGGTCGGCGAGGTTCACTCCGCCGTTCATAGTATCTCTGTAGTGATTGCGGATATTGTCGTCCTCGCCCATAGTATCAAGAGCCGCATTTATACCGCCCTCAGCAAGCACCGACTGTGCCCTCTCGGACTGCTGCAGCGACACCAGCACCGAGCCGACATTTTCCTCTGCGAGCCTTATCGCTGCCGAAAGCCCTGCAAGGCCTGCTCCGATAATTATAACACTCATCACCGCACCCCCTCAGAGCCACCTGATATAATACACAACAAAGGCCGCACCTGCCAGAATAAGCAGTACGGACAAAATGAGCATTATATCTATACCGAGATCCTTATAGCTTCTTATTCCGAACGATATCATCATAGGTCTCACATTCGAGATAACGTGAAGTGCTATCGACACTATCATAAGTATCTGTGTGCAAAGCTGCAAGGGTCCGAAAAAGGTCAGCCTGTAAGCGCCTGTTTCATTGTGCCTCCCGAGAAAGATAAGCACATGGGCAGCAGCAAAAAGCATCACAGCAAAGCCGCTTATACGTCTGAGCCAGAAGAGCTTATTCTCCTTAAAGTAATGCGTGCCCGACCTTTTAAGCAGCTTCACCGACTTTACCGCCAGTATCACGCCCAGCACCGTATGCACACAGATAAGTGCGAGCATAAGCAGTGCCGAGCCCTGTGTCAGAGGGTTTCCTCCGGGCATGATCCCTGCCAGCTGGAAGCCTCCGAGTATCATGTGTATAAGCAGAAGCACCATTATCAGTACCGTAATAACTGCATTAACTCTTCTCATCAGAATCACCCTTTACCCTCAGCATAACCGTCTGCTCTCTCTTGTTCACCGACTCAGCACCCAGCTTGTCGGCAAGCTCCGCCGACATGACGATCACATCAAACCTTCCGCTGTCCGCCTTTGAGATCATAAGCGTCGGGTCGCTTTCGGTTATCTTCATCTGGTTTTCGGCAAGCCGTGACTGAAAGCTCTGCGCCATAGTGATACCCGTAGTATCGCTTTTTGACACAGTGCAGTCAATGTCCTCAAAGAGCATAAGCACATCAATATCGCCCTCAGAGAAAAACGACTTCCACAGTTCCATGCTCTTTTCATCGGGGTGCTTGTCACGGTTTATAAGCACGACATACTCTCCCGAGGGCGAGTCGATGATAACAGAGGCAGAAGCCACTGCGT
The DNA here is from genome assembly GCA_946528545.1 of uncultured Ruminococcus sp. Classification (GTDB taxonomy): domain Bacteria; phylum Bacillota; class Clostridia; order Oscillospirales; family Ruminococcaceae; genus Hominimerdicola. The sequence continues at coordinate 11,491 of CAMMYU010000040.1, read as the reverse complement.
CTTTCTCATCGCTTATAAGTCCCTTGAAGTATGCCGTCTGTGAGAACGGTATGCCGACTGCGGCCGCCAGAAAAATGACGGTCACAAAAAAATGTCTGATGATCTTCATAGAAAAAAATCCCTTTATTCCTCCGCTGATTTAAGTGCCGACTGCACAGCCTCCTTAAACTCATTGAAGTTGATAGTTGCGCCTGTTATAGCATCGACCTCGTCTATAGTATTTTTAGCGACGAGCTGTTTTGCATAGTTTTCGCAGGCAGCGTTTGCTCTCTGGGCTCTCTGATAGTAGTCCTTGTTCTTGATCTCTCCGCCCTCCTTGCCGTAATCCTCGTCCTTGGGAGTGCCGTCGATCTCATAGGTCTTGAAGGTGCAGGCTGAGATTTTGCCGTCTTTGATCGTTATTTCTACCTCTCCGTAGCCGTTGCCCTCATCAGAGCCCTGATCCTCATTTACATACTCACTGCTTCGTGCAGTGTAGGTTCCGTCTTTATAGGTCTTGTCTCCGCAGGCACAAAGCGACAGCGCCAGCAGAGCCGACATTAATACTGCAATTTTCTTTTTCATACTATCCCTCCGATATTCTTAAAACGGGTTCTGATCGTCAAACCTGATCTTTCCTGTGAAATTCTGGTTCACTATCTCCTTTGAAAGCTTTCCGTCACGAAGCACAAGCGTCCGCTGCGCTACCTCAGCGACCTCAGGGTCGTGGGTAACTACAATAAGGGTCGTGCCCTCGTTGTGAAGCTTATGAAACAGCTCAACTACAGTCTCTTCGTTTTTCTCGTCCAGGTTTCCCGTAGGCTCATCAGCCAGAATTATCTCGGGATAATTAATAAGTGCTCTTGCTACGCACACTCTCTGCTGCTCACCGCCCGAAAGCTGTGAGGGCAGGTGCTTTGCCCTGTCAGCAAGACCTACACGCTCAAGTGCTTCAAGTGCTTCCTTCTCATCGGGCAGGCTGTGATAGTACTGCGCAAGCATTACGTTCTCAATAGCGGTAAGGTAATTTACAAGATGAAACTGCTGGAAGATAAGACCTATCTTGTCACGTCTTATGTTTGTGAGGTTTTTCTTGCTCTCCTTTGCAATATCCACTCCGTCAAGGAGCACCTCGCCCTTGCTTGGCTTGTCCATACAGCCGATGATGTTCATCATTGTACTCTTACCCGAGCCCGAGGGTCCCATTATGGACACCCACTCGCCCTTCTCGACTTTAAGGCTCACATCATCGAGAGCGTGCAGCTCTCCGTATATCTTATAAACGTTTTTAAGTTCCAATAAGCTCATTGTTACGTCTCCCTTCTTTATTCGCCCTTGAGCACAAGTGCAGGGTCAATGTCCGTAGCACTTCTGATAGGCATAAGGCTTGCAATTCCCGTTACTGCGATAGATGCGACTATAGTTATCGGCACAAGCAGAGGTCTGAAAGAGATCGAGCTTGAGAACACTCTCACGCTGACCTGCTGAGCAAACACAAAGCCCAGCACCGAGCCTGCCGCACCGCCCAGCAGACCGAGAAGCATACTCTCTCCCATAAACTCCTGAATAATACTCTTGTCCGACGCACCGATCGCCTTTCTGAGGCCTATCTCCTTACGTCTTTCAGCCACAACGGCAGTCATTGTAGTTGCCACGCAGATCATAGTCAGCGCGAGCACTACCACCGTTACCAGCAGAACAAGAGCCTGAAGCTTTGTGAGAACTGTCGCCTCGGAAGCCGTAACACGCTTGACTAAGCTTGCGTGTATAGCAGGCACTTTACTGTTTATCTTGTCAATATACTCCGAGAGCTCGTCAGCCGATGCAGAGATACTCAGCTCCGCTACATCAACTCTGCCCTCTTTCTGTGTGAGTGCCTCCATATCGGCAGCACTCATATAAATGTACTCTTCCTCGGAGCCGCCTGTCTCAACTATGCCGACAACATTGAAGCAGTCGATATTATCAAGCACTACCTCGCCGTTTTCGTCTTTCCCGTTTTCGGTCCCGGGAGTGTAGGCCAGCTCTATCATATCGCCGATTTTCAGGTTGAATGACTCCGCAACAGAGTCGCCTATCAGCACATCATTGTGCGAGCTGAACCAGTCTCCGTCAACGCTCCAGTATGGGCTTGCAGCCTTGACCTCATCGGCATCTGTTCCTGCTGCCACAACAGGAATATCGTTTATCCTCACGTTCTCATATCTGAACGGAGCTGCACCAACTATAGCATCATCACTTATGCAAGCCTTTGCAGACTCCACATCTGCCATAGTAAAGCTCTCTCCGCTTGCCGTGAAGATCATATTTGCTCCGTAATTACGGAACTGCGCACCCATCTGCCTGGGCACATCGTAATAGATAGATACAAGTCCCGAAAGTATAGTCGCACCGATCGCAATTGAGAGCAGTGCAACCACCATTCTTGACCTTCTCCTCAAAAGAGAGGCGCTTATCATTCTGATAAACATACGTCTTTTCTTCATAGCTCCGCCCCCTTATCTTCCGTGAAGAACTTCGGTCGGGCGAAGTCTCAGCAGCATTCTTATCGCAGGTATACAGCCGATAAGCGTAACTATCACCACAAGCACCGCCACTATAGGCACTACCATAGGCCTCATAGCTATTGCCGAGCCGAATACCGAATGACCGATTATCTGTGCGAAGCCGAAGCCTGCAAAAAAGCCTGCTGCTCCGCCTATTATAGCAGTTATAAAGATTTCTGTCAAGACAAGCAGCGAAATAGACCCGTTATGAGCTCCTATCGCCTTCATAAGTCCTATCTCCTGACTTCTCTCCATAACGCTTGCGGTAACTAAGTTGCAGATACCGAGCGCCGCACCAATAAGACTGAGTATAGTTATCAGCACCATAAGAAGCTGTGTCTTTTCAAGAATAGCGCCCTCGGAATCAGCTACCTGCCTTACAGGTGAGGCTACAGAGTCGGTGATGACCTCCTGTATCTGATAGCAGATAGAGCTTGCATAGGCTGTGCAGTACCACTGCTCCTTCTGGGCTACCGTCAGAGATGAAGGGTCTTTTGCAGCTCTCTCTGCGAGCTCGTCATCAGGGGTGGTAAGGGCTGATACCTCTATGCTGTCAATATTTCCGTCAAGCCCGTCAAGTGCCTGAGCCGTATCGAGCAGGCAATATATCTGGCTGTCCTCTTCTCCGCCTGCATCGTAAATTCCTACTATGTCAAGCTCCTGCGAGCCCTGACTGCCCCTGACAGTCAGCTTGTCCCCTACCGAGAGCCCAAGCTTTTCAGCCGTCTGCACTCCGACCATAGCGCCGTTAGCACTGCCCGACTGCTCATCAAGCCACGAGCCCGAGGTAAGCTCCCACCAGCTTCTCATGCTTGCAACTCCCGCATCGAGTGTCTCTCCTGTGGGAAGCTCCATGTGGTGATTAAACCATGTTCCGACTACAGTCACCTCAGTATCGTCAGAGGTCTCTGCCTCTACGTTTACAAAGGGTGCGTAGTCAACTATATTGAATGCCCAGAAGATAGTCTTTATCTTTCCGAGCTCTTCTTCTTTAAGATAAATGCCTGTTGAGCCGCCCTCGACCTCGTACAGATCACTCAGCACCGAGGTCTGCTTCGGAACTACCTTTATGTTTGCTCCGAACGTTTTAAGCTCCTGATTGACCTTGTCTCCGACATCGAGCATAACGCTCAGCATTGCCGAGGCAAGCGATGCACCAAGGGCTATAGTGAAGGCTATCATCAGCATTTTCTTCCACTGACGGAACAGTGTTCCTCGAATCATTCTGCCAAACAAGTTTTCTCCTCCTTAAACCTTTTTGCCCGTGAACTTGCTCTCAAATTCCATAAGGCCGTCAACAGGAACAAGTATGCGCCCGTTATCTACAGTGTAGGGAATAACTATCGGGTTACAGCCGCCCTTGAAGCCTATGGTATTGATGTTCATAACAACGTTGCACAGCTTGCATACCACCTGACCGTCACGCTCAAAATAGCCTGTCTCTCCGCAGATATCGCAGGCATCAAGACCGATACCGTATGAGGTCGAATTAGGCTTCTTGATAACGATAAAGCGTATCTCCTTGTTTTTCCCCTCGGGATAATAGCCGAAGCGGTGCAGATGTCCGTCCTCAACCGCCTCAAAGGGAACTACCACGTTTCCGTCAACGACCTCTGCGTCCTCAACGGGAGAGAGTGCTATCTCTCGGTTTGCGTAGGTCTTGACAGATGTCACAGTAAATATGCTGAACACCATAACAACTGCCACAAGGTTTGCCCAGCGCCTTGTTACCTTGATGTTCTTTCTTATCTTTCTTTTCTCCGCAGGGTTTGAGTACGCAGGCTTTGAGGTAAAGCTCATTATCCAGAGTATCACGGGTATGCAGAGTGCAATGCCTATCGTCAGATACAGGAAAAGGCCTGCATTGTTGGTCGAGAAAATAGCTGTCTCAAAGAACTCATGCCTTACGTCCTTGGGGTCTTTGCCGAAGGTATCGGACAGGCTGTTTATCAGGTCAGCGAGCATATTCTTTGTAAACAGCACGCTTATTGCCGCCATGAAGCTCTTCACAAAGCTGACTGCAAGCGCTCCGAGCGTCAGCAGATACACCGCAGGCACAGGCAGGCGCAGCATACCTCTGTGAACGCCCATATAGATCAGCACTGCCAGCACCAGCCCGAAGATCATGCCTATGATCTTGAACAGGAAGTCTGTCGAGAGCCAGTTGCTGTCAACGAGCAGGATATTATGCGGATAGCCCATAACATCGGGGAAGGCATAAAACAGGCTCATAATAAGCAGACAGCCTGCGGTTATGCACATAAAGATCTCACCGATAAGCTTCGGGGTTTTGTGCTTTCTCAGCACTGCAAAATAGAGCACAGAGCCGATCAGAAACAGAACGAATGCCAGTATAGAGGTCTGGTATATCCTTAAATTCCAGAGCGATGTATCAACACTCGCAGTATTGTTTTTAGCGTAGGACATTATCCCTGCCGTTACCAGTCCGACACCTGCGCAGACAACCGATACTATCTTTCCGACCTTGCCGCAGGAGCGTTTAAGAAAGCCCCTCACAAGCCCCGTAAGTATCGCCGCCGTGATAAGAGCCTCGGCGGTCATTACAAAATATTTCAGCACTTAAAATACCTCACTTATGTATATTTATTGAGAAGATACCATATATAGGACAATATCATAAATTTAACCCGATATATAGCTTTGAAAACGATCTGTATAAACGCACAAATGCGCCGTAGTATCCAAGGGGACACACAGCGCAGTTATGCAGACCCTTTCAGGTCAGGAGATTATATAAAGGGAAATTTACCATTCCTGTACAACGTACTCCCAGCCCTCGAATGTAACCTCGAGGTTGCCGTTTGCGAAGTAATCATCAAAGCTTCCTCCCGGACCTGTCTCTGCGTCTGTGTGGAGCAGATAATTGTTCTCGGCAGGGCTGTGGATCGTGAACTTAACATTGTAAGTACCGGACTCGGGAAGTGCGATATTAGCACCGTAGTGAGGACCGTCAGAAGCGCTCATCTCCATGAAGGTACCGCTTGCTGCAACGTCGCCCGAATCAGCCTTTGTTACCTCGTAATCAACTGTCAGGTAAGGAACCCAGTCGCCTACGCCGAAGCCGAGGTTGTTCTCAAGTGCAGAGATATCTGCCTCAAGGTGAATGTTGAAATCCTCGATGCCGTTTCCGTCAGACATCGGTACAGGCTGGAAATATACAGCCGATACGTTCAGGAAGCCTACTTCTTCGTCCTCAAAGATAGGATACTCAGTGAAGCCGCCTGCTGCGTCTGCACCTGCCTCATCGGTTTCTACCTTTGCAGATGCGCTCTCTGTGGACTTTGCAGAGCTCTTCTCAGCAGTGCTTGAGCTGTCGCTGTCGCCGCAGGCAGCCATGCTCATAGCCATAAGAGAAGCAACTGCAATACCAACTAACTTCTTCTTTGTCATGTTTTTTCCTCCTCAATATTAAAAACAAAACTTTACGGCTCTTCGCCGTTCATATATTACCCGTAATAGGGGAATAACTGACTTGATTCAAGACTGTTTTCCGGCCTTCTGTTTTTTTACCTTCTGCTTTTTGGGCTTTGGCTTTAATTCTTCATCGTAGGCCTCCTGACCCTCTGTCAGATAGTGTACTCCTTCAAGCACACCCACGAATGCAGGAATGAAGCTCCAGCAGAACAGGATATAGAGAATACCTCTTCCGTACTGCCCTCTGTAGAACTTGTGCAGTCCTATCGAGCCGAAAATGATAGCTATGATACCGCACTCAACGTGGCTGTTTCTGTTCCACTTCTGTATAACGAAGATCGTCACCGTAATGAGTATCAGTATAAGCTGTGGGATAAGCGTCTGGAGAACAGGGTAAACACCCAGCACATTCAGAACGTCATTATACGGAATGATATTTGTGAGCCACTCGGGAGATGTGGCATCTATTACGTCGCCCTCGATAAGCTCCTTGATACCCGAGCCCAGGAACGATACCGACATTATAAACATCAGTATACTTGTTCCTAAGAAGAACGGTCTTATCGGCAGCTTTACACTGAAGAACCTGATTATCAGGAACACTACAGCCAGCACAACGCAGCCTGTTCCGAAGCCTGCCCACATATACTTTACGCTCTTCTCATCGCTGATAAGGGGCTGATAGAAGAGTATTACCTCTGCACCCTCTCTGAACACTGCAAGGAAGGCTGTAAAGCCAAGTGTGAATACGCTTCCCGTCTCAGCAGAAGCCTTTACCTGACCGTCAATGTACTTTGTCCATGCCTCAGCCTCGGCTTTGGAAACCATCCAGTTGCTGACGTAGAAAAGAACTACCACAGCGATAAGTGCCGTAACACCCTCGATTATCTCCTGATCAGCTGTATTTGCAAGCTTTAACTGCTGTAAGAGCCATGCACACACGAAGCTGCATATGATCGCAAGAACACAACCTGCATATACCGCCTTGAGCTTGTCTCTGTTGCCCGACTTAACAAGGTATGCGATTATCGCACCGACTACAAGAATAGCCTCAAGACCCTCACGGAGAATAATACCGAAGCAGGAGAAAAATGTAACAGAACCGCTGCTGCCCGATGTTCTTCTCTCTTTAGTTTCTCCGTCATCGGAGGAGGCTGCTGCCTGAACTCTGTTTCCGTCTTCGTCAAAAGCGCTTACGCCCTCTTCATCAACTCCGTCGAGGTAATTTGCCTGACCGTGAAGTATACGGCTGAGCTCCATAAAGTTCGAGATAACCGCAGCTGTGTCCTCGCCCTTTTTAACAGCCTTTCGGCAGATCTTGAACTGAAGCTCCGCCTTGCTGACCTCAGAGCCCGAATAGCCGTTTACATTTCTCTCAAAGCCCGAGGTTTCATAATAGAAGTTATATATAACGAGTGCTGCATTGTAAGCCTCGTCAGTGTTGCCTGCCTTGTAGTTATTGATAGATGCCTCAATTACATCGTCGATAGCATTTGCCTTATCCTCCCAGCAGTCATTCACTCCGCCTGCATCAAGGTACGCTTCCCACGATCCTATGTAATCAAGCTTGGGCTCGCTCTCAGCCGAACTGCTGTCCGCTGCAGCCCTCAGAGGGTTCAGCAAAAGCATTACAGCCAGCAGCATAACAGCCGCAGCAATTATCTTTGTTTGTCTCTTTCCGTAAGACATTGATATGCTTCCTTCCATAATAGGTTAAATATAATTAACTTAATTAGCTAAGACTAATTAGTGATTGCTAACCAGCAACTGATATTTTAACTCTAACAAACCCTCTTGTCAAGACCTGCGAGGTTAGTTTAGTGAAACTTTGTCAGAATAAGCCAAAACTAACTCGTTTCACAGACGGCTTTTATATGCAGTTTGACAAGACTAACCTGTGTGCGGAGCTAAGCCTTGTCAGGGCAGGGAAAACCCTGCACCATCATCGCGTCATAGTTTTGCTTTGGCTTTTCCTGCCCTGACCGCAGAGGTAGGTAATGCGGAGATTAGCCTCGTCAGGGCAGGGAAAACCCTGCACCATCATCGCGTCATAGTTTTGCTTTGGCTTCTCCTGCCTTGACCGCAAAGATAGATAGTGCGAACTTAGTTAGATAGATCCTCGGGGTCTGGGGCTTTAGCCCCAGTGGGGCAAAGGGGCGAAGCCCCCTCCTCCTTAACCCAGCCGAGGCTGTCTGGACGTAATGTCCAGACCTGACGAGGCATAGCTCCGCACTATCACGGCTCCGCGTTCAAGGCAAGAAAAGCTTTAAGCAAAATTACGGCGCGTATTAGCCGTGCGGCGAGCACTGCAGGGTTTTCCCTGCCGCGTATTAGCCGTGCGGCGAGCACTTGACAATCTCTGTTTGATTTGGTATAATGTTTACTAAGATTTGCTTATTGTTAATATGGAGGTAAGATTATGCCTAACAAACCTACAAAATATGTATTTGTCACAGGCGGAGTTGTTTCGGGACTGGGTAAGGGTATCACTGCGGCTTCCCTCGGAAGGCTGCTTAAAGCAAGGGGCTACAGCGTTACTATCCAGAAGTTTGACCCCTACATAAACGTTGACCCGGGTACTATGTCGCCTTATCAGCACGGTGAGGTTTTCGTTACCGATGACGGCGCTGAAACTGACCTCGACCTTGGACACTATGAGAGATTTATTGATGAGAACCTCTCTGTGAACTCGAATGTTACTACGGGTAAGATCTACTGGACTGTCCTTAATAAGGAGAGAAGAGGAGACTACCTCGGAGGTACTGTTCAGGTTGTTCCGCATATTACTAACGAGATCAAGGAAAGGCTCTACAGGGTGGCCAAGACCTCGGAAACAGATGTTGTTATCACCGAGATAGGCGGTACTGTCGGCGATATTGAGTCTACTCCGTTTCTGGAGGCTATAAGGCAGGCATCTATTGAGCTCGGACGTGAAAACTCTCTGTTTATTCACGTTTGTCTGCTGCCGTATATTTCGGGCTCCAAGGAGCTTAAATCAAAGCCTACTCAGCATTCCGTAAAGGAGCTTCTCTCTATCGGTATTCAGCCGAATGTGCTGGTGCTGCGCTCCGAGATGGAAGTGCCCGAGGATATGAGACACAAGATAGCACTGTTTTGCAATGTAAGGGCTGAGGACGTTATCCAGAACCTTACAGCACCCTCACTTTACGAGGTGCCTCTGTGGCTTGAAAAAGAGGGACTTGCCGATGTTGTCTGCGAGCACCTGAAGCTTGAAAACAGGGCTCCCGACCTGTCGGGCTGGAAGGCTATGATCGAGAAGGTCAAGAGCTGCCATAAGAAGGTAACTATCGGTCTGGTAGGAAAGTATGTTGAGCTTGAAGATGCATACCTTTCCGTAGCCGAGGCGCTCAGACACGGAGGCTTTGAGAACGGAGCCGAGGTTGATATAGAGTGGATACAGTCCGAGAATATCACAAGAGAAAATGCTGCCGAGACACTTAAAAGCTGTGACGGTATTATCGTTCCGGGCGGCTTCGGTGACAGAGGAATAGAGGGCATGATAGAGGCTATAAGATACTGCCGTGAGAACAAGGTGCCTATGTTCGGTATCTGTCTTGGTATGCAGATGTCGGTAGTTGAGTTTGCAAGAAATGTCGCAGGATTGGAGGACGCTAACTCTTCCGAGTTCTCCGATACGGAGAATGCAGTCATCGACATTATGGATTCGCAGAAGGACATCACCGAAAAGGGCGGTACAATGAGACTGGGGCTTTATCCCTGTAAGCTTCAGGAGGGCTCACGCTGCAAGGAGATCTACAACAGCGACCTTATCTATGAGCGTCACCGTCACCGCTGGGAGTTCAACAACCGTTTCAAGAGCACGCTTACAAGCAAGGGTCTGCTGATAGGCGGTATCTCCCCTGACGAGAAGCTGGTCGAGATAGTTGAGCTGCCAAAGGATATGCACCCGTGGTTTGTAGGAGTGCAGTTCCACCCCGAGTTCAAGTCAAGACCCAACCACCCGCACGTTCTGTTCAGCGACTTTATAAGAGCCTCGCTGGAGAACAAAGAGAGCAAATAACCGAACCCCCGTCAGCAGACGGGGGTTATACTTTGGTATTGAGCTCTTAACAATTTATGTCTTGACAATCATTCTGAAAAGTGTCATAATAGTAAGGTGTAATCAAACATTGAAAGGATATGAGTTTATGACCGATTTTACCTTTCACCGACAGCCCGGCGTCCGAGTCTGACGCTCCGAGCCGACTGACGATATAATGATAATGAAAGGAACTGAAAAAAATGAACACAGAACTGCCAAAGCTCTATGACCCTTCCTCGGTAGAGGACAGGATCTATAAATACTGGCTCGACGGAGGCTTCTTCCACGCTGAGCCCGACCCCAAGAAAGAACCATACTGCATTGTTATCCCACCCCCGAATATCACAGGACAGCTGCACATGGGTCACGCTCTTGATGAGACACTGCAGGATATACTTATCCGCTGGAAGAGAATGAGAGGATACTGCACCCTCTGGCTGCCCGGTACAGACCACGCTGCTATTGCTACCGAGGCTAAGATAGTCGAGGCTATGAGAAAAGAAGGCATAACCAAGGAAGACCTCGGACGTGAGGGCTTTATGGAGCGTGCATGGGCTTGGAAAAAACAGTACGGCGGACGTATAGTTGAACAGCTCAAAAAGCTGGGCTCCTCCTGCGACTGGGACAGAGAACGCTTCACTATGGACGAGGGCTGCTCCAAGGCTGTTAAGGAAGTTTTCGTAAAGTACTATAACAAAGGCCTTATTTACAGGGGCGAGAGAATAATCAACTGGTGCCCTAAGTGCAGGACATCACTCTCCGATGCAGAGGTAACCTATGAAGTTCAGGCAGGCCACTTCTGGCACCTGAGATATAAGATAAAAGACGCTGACGGCTATGTTGAGCTTGCTACCACAAGACCCGAAACTCTCCTCGGTGATACTGCCGTTGCAGTAAACCCCGATGATGACAGATACAAGGACTTGGTCGGCAAGACCGTTATTCTTCCTCTTGTTCACAGGGAGATTCCCGTTGTTGCAGACAGCTACGTTGACCCCGAGTTCGGAACAGGTGTTGTAAAGATAACTCCTGCACATGACCCGAATGACTTTGAGGTAGGTCTCAGACACAGCCTCCCTGTTATCAATGTTATGAACGATGACGCAACTATCGTTGACGATTATCCTAAGTACGCAGGCATGGACAGATATGAGGCAAGAAAAGCAATAGTCGCTGACCTTGAAGCAGAGGGCGCACTTGTAAAGATAGAAGACCACGAGCATAACGTTGGCACCTGCTACCGCTGCGGTACAACTGTTGAGCCTAAGGTGTCTACTCAGTGGTTCGTCAAGATGAAGCCTCTGGCTCAGCCTGCTATAGATGCAGTAAAGAACGGTCAGACAAAGTTCGTTCCCGAGCGCTTTGACAAGATATACTTCCACTGGCTCGACAATATCCGTGACTGGTGTATCTCACGTCAGATCTGGTGGGGACATCAGATACCTGCATTCTACTGCGACGACTGCGG
>CAMMYU010000039.1:0-3410 GCA_946528545.1 uncultured Ruminococcus sp. | reverse complement strand
GTTATCGCCGCAGCGGCTACGATATGTCGCATCTGGAGGCCGTGCTCGCGGGCGCCGACATGACAGTGACGCTCGACGGTGACTGTCTGCTTCGTTCCGCAGAAGGTACAGAAGGCCGAGCCCTCTGCAAGCTCAGTTCCGCATTTTATACAGTACATAGTTTATCTCCTTTCATTTTACGAAAACGTTATCGTTCTATGAATAGAGTATATCATACTATAGCTTTTTTGTCAACGAAGTTTTTCTCACTGCTCGGTATATTATTCCGCAAAAGGGGAATAATGGAACTAACGGGTTACCTTAGACCCGAACGAAAAGGAGGAATAAAAATGACAAGCAAAGAACTTCTCTATATCGGAGACGCTCTTGGTCACGAGAAATATTTCCTGACCAAGTGCAGGGAGCTCAGCGAACAGCTCTCAGACCCCTCTCTCAGGGAGCTTGCAGGCTCGATGACAGAGAGCCACAGACAGATCTTCTCGGAGATCTACGGATTACTCTCATAATGAAAGGAAGGATAATATGAACGATCAGGAGCTTATGGAAAATATGCTTATGCTCGAAAAGGGCGTATGCGACCTTTATCTGCACGGAACTATCGAGGCATCAAGCGGAGATGTCAGGAGCCGTTTTTCATCGGCGCTCAACACCTCGCTGTCAATGCAGGATCAGATCTACTCAAAGATGAGTGAAAAGGGCTGGTATCAGACCGACTGTGCCGAACAGCAGAAGATCAGCGAGCTGAAGCAGCAGTTCTCATAAACAAGCATAGCCCCTGCCGAAAGACAGGGGCTTTTGCTGTAAGAATGGGAGTATTATTCACCGTATAATTCATCATCGGGGATAACTGCCGTGACGGTTGTTTCTCTCTCTTCTGGTATCTCTTCATACTCGGGGAGCTCCTCTGTGGGCTCGGCAGAAACTGTTGTAGTAACAGCAAGCCCTTCGGGAATGTCGGCTTCGCTGTAGTCGGGCTGAGTGTCCTCGGCGCTGTCTCCGAAGATATTCCTGCGGTAAACACCGAGCTCCATGTTATCCTCGTCGGAGCTTGTAAAGCAAAGCTCTAAGTCGCCTGTGTCCTCATCAAAGAAGGTGTTTCTGTTATCGGAATTGAACATCAGCGATACATCTTCCAGCGTGTCAGACCACACAAGGGACATATCCTCGGTGCGGAAAACTTCGAGGAGTGTATCTCCGTTGTCGCTGCCCGTCATTCTAAGCGTGTATTCTCCGCTTTCGGACATATTGTATATCTCATACTGATATTCATCGCTGTCAAGAACTGTTTTGGGCAGGCTGCAGGCTTCGGCGCCGTTTTCAGTGTCAAGAATGTAGTAGGTCGGAAATTCAGTTTCAAAAAGATACAGCTTGCCGTTTCTGAGGAACATATCGTGTCCGCCCTCAAAATCAATTTCCTTGAAGACATAGATTTGCTCGTTTGCATTCTCACTCTGAATATGAACTACCTCGGGCAGACCGTCATCGGTTGTTACCGAGTAGTCGATGTCGGTGATATCCTCACGGCAGAGGTAATACTTATCACCTGCGAGCACTGTCATAAATATCTGAGAGCCGTCATCGCTGAGCAGTAAGCCGTCAATAAGCGGCGGAGCGCTGTGCTCCTGCCAGTTATCTTCCTTGTATGGTTCAAGCTCATAGAGCTCGCCCAGCTCCTTTACTCTGACCATATCCTTATTTATGACCGCTAGGGAAGTCAGACCCTCCTTATCGCAGTAAGCGACAGCAGCGGTCTCTCCTGTTTTGTCAAAGGAGATAAAGCTAAGATTATTGAGGCGATAGCCGAGGTCTTCGTTTACCTCTGCTTTGTAGGTGCCGTCTGTGCATGAAATGCTGAGCACAGTTTCACCGTTCTCATCGACAATACCTGCGGTGTAATAGTCATCGGCAAGCTTTTTCTTGTTAAGGTCAAGGTCATATATTTCCCACGAGACACCGGTAACACTCTCATCGGCTTTCACTCCGGTAAGAATTATCGAATCATCTCTGATTACAACGCCTTTGTTTCCTGACATGGTCAGGCTTGCAGTAATTGTGTTCAGGCTGCTGTCATAAACACGCAGAGACATATTTTCAAAGTTGTCAAGTGCCTGCTTTACCACAAACCTTCCTCTGCCGATGTCATAGATCTCGGTAGTGCCGCTGATAATTCCGTTTCCGAATTTCCTGAATACAGAGTCCTCATCGGGATAGAAAACATCGGAGAAGTTTATATCGCCTGAGCCGATCGTATCGGGAGCCTCACCGCCCTCGCTTTCGGGAATATAAGCTGCATGGGCTGTGCCCGAGGTCAGGGAAGAGCTCTCCTTTGCGACCTTGCTGCTGCGGCTGAGTATGAACGCTCCGCCGCCGACAAGGAGTACTGCGGCTATTGCTGCGGCAGCTATCCTTCCGTGAGAGCGAACTCTCGCAGGGGAGGCGTCATTAGTTGTCATTGTTATCTCTTTTCTTTCGTCCATATTATCACCTGTCATTTCTGCACGAATGCGAGCTCTGACGGCTGAGGACGGAGAAACTGCGTCCAGTTCTGTTTTCAGTCTCGTTTCAAGTTCCTTATCTGTCATATCACTCACACTCCAAGCTGTTTTTTCAGTTTCTTTTTTGCTCTGTGAATATAGGAATAGACTGTGTTCTCCCGACAGCCCATCATCTCGGCTGCTTCTTTGGCTGTGTAGCCTGCGTAGAAGCAGAGAAGCACAGCGGTCTTCTGTTCATAGGGCAGAGACATCACGGCTCTGAGGGTATCGCCGTACTCAAAGTCGGAGTGCTCTGTCTCGGCAGAGTCAAGCGGAGAGTCCTTTCGGAAGTGTCTGCGCAGCATTGACTTGCAGGTGTTCTGAGCAGTAACGATCAGCCATGCTTTGAGCTGTTCACCGCCCTTGGGCGCAGAGGGTGAAGCTATATACTTCAAAAACACGGTCTGGACAGCATCTTCGGAATCATGGGCATTGCCGCTGAAATACACAAAGCATATCCTGTAGAGCATATCGAAATATTTGTCGTAGACCATATCAAGGTCGGGACTGTTCGGCATAAAAACCACCCCTTTTCACGAGCCAAAGGGGGAGACTCGCAATTGGTTTTCACTAATAAAACGCATGAAGAGTGCAAATCCTTGCAGGAGAGTGAAAAAAAGCTGCAAAAAGCAGCAGGAAAGCGAATATCATTATTATACAATTTAAAAACAAATATCGCAAGGCATCGGGCAGGAGAAGCAGTGTAAACATGGTAAATTTTAATAGATTTTGAATTTACTCAAAAAGGTCTTGACTTAGTGTGCTGATTGTAGTATAATATTATGTGCAATCGGGGTGTGGCGCAGATTGGTAGCGCGCTACCTTGGGGTGGTAGAGGCCGTGGGTTCAAGTCCCGTCACTCCGACCAGCACAAAC
>CAMMYU010000038.1:0-9323 GCA_946528545.1 uncultured Ruminococcus sp. | reverse complement strand
CCCGCCTCATCGGCTTGGGAAGCCGGGGTACTACCGATGTACTACATCTGCATTTCTGTTTGATAGTATAGCATATTTTCACGGTCAAGTCAATGGGATTTTTGGAAAAATATCTGCTTATCTGAAAAAAATCGGAAAAAGCCCTTGACAAAGCGATGGAAGTGTGCTATAATTTCTTGGTAAAAACAAAGCAGAACTTGATCTGTTCTCACCTCAAGCACGGTTTTACGGAGCAAAGAGGTCAATATCTCAGCGTGTTTCTATGCTGTTTTATTTCGGGTACGGGTCATACTGCGTACTCGTTTTTTATTTTATTCCACTTAATGGGGGTGCTGTGTCATAAGCAAAAAGGAACATGAGCTCAACGAAGATATCCGCGATAAGCAGCTGCGAGTTATCGGCGTTGACGGGGAACAGCTTGGTATCATGAGTGCTGATGAGGCACTGAAGATAGCCTATGAAAAGGACCTTGACCTTGTCAAGATCGCTCCGCAGGCAACTCCGCCTGTATGCCGTATAATGGATTACGGAAAGTACATTTTTGAACAGACAAAACGTGAAAAGGAAGCGAAGAAAAATCAGAAGATTATTGATATTAAGGAGATCAGAATGTCTTCTACTATTGATACTCATGATTTTAACGTGAAGGTCAATCAGGCTGTTAAATTCCTTAACGGAGGAGATAAGCTGAAGGTTTCTGTGAGATTCCGCAAGAGGACTGTGGCTCATCCGCAGTTTGGTGAGGAGCTTCTCGGAAAGTTCAAAGAGGCGATCTCTGAGGTTGGCGTTGTTGACAAGCCGTCCAAAATGGAGGGACGAAGCTTAGTAATGTTCGTTTCTCCGAAGCCTAATAAGTAAGCAGGCCATCGTAACATTTGCATCTGCGTATTGCGGCGCAGAGCAAGCTCCGAATGCTGCGGAGCTGCGATAAGCTAATAAATTCTAAGGAGGATAAATCAAATGCCCAAGATCAAGACACATTCCGGTGCTAAGAAGCGTTTCAGAGTAACAGGCAGCGGAAAGGTAAAATTCCAGCACATCAATAAGAGACACAGGCTCACTCAGAAGGACCATAAGCGTAAGAGAATTCTGAGAGGCGCAGCTTATGCTGATGATTCAAACATCAAGAACGTAAAGGCTCTTATCCCTTACAAATAAACGAGTTGTAGGGAAATAACTAAATTATTCAGGAGGTAATTAACTATGGCTCGTGTAAAGGGAGCAATGATGACTCGTAAGAGGAGAAATAAGACTCTTAAGCTTGCAAAGGGTTATTTCGGCGCAAAGAGCAAGCACTTTAAGATGGCTAAGCAGGCCGTAATGAAGTCAGGACAGTATGCTTACATCGGCAGAAAGCAGAGAAAGAGAGATTTCAGAAGACTCTGGATCACAAGGATCTCCGCTGGCTGCAAGCTTAACGGCATTAACTACTCGCAGTTTATGAACGGTCTCAAGAAGGCAGGCATTGACCTTAACAGAAAGATGCTCTCCGAGATCGCTATCAATGACCCTGCAGGCTTCACTGCAATCGTTGAGAAGGCTAAGGCTGCTCTTTAATAACAACTGACACGCAGGTTTTATAAGCATGCGTGTTTTGTTGTCTTTACAGACCTGTTCTGCGCTTTGCAGAACAGGGTAAATCTGTAAATTTCTGTAAAAAATTACTTGCCTTTATAAAGGTATGCTCAGGGCTCAGGAGGTGTAAAAATGCTGATCTCGGGAAAGGATAATCCTAGGCTGAAAAGGCTTGCTAAGCTCTGTAAGAGCAGGAGCTTCAGAAGGGCTGAGGGGGTCTTTGTGATCGAGGGGCTCAGGGGCTGTGCCGATGCGGCGAGGAGTGCCGCCGAGGGCAGACTTGAGATCGAAAGCTTTTTTTACTGCATGAGCGCCTTTGGAGAGGGCTCGTATATCGGGCTTGAGGCTTTTGACTGCATTGAAGAGCAGAAAAGGTTTGAGCTTTCCGAGGGGCTTGCCGACAGGGTAAGCGAAACGAAGAATTCTCAGGGTGTGTTTATTATAGCCAAGAGGCTTGACAGGAAGCTTTCAGAGCTTGACGCTGAGAGAACTCCGAAGATACTGGTGCTCGATGCTGTGAAAGACCCCGGAAATCTGGGAACCATGCTCAGAACTGCCGATGCGGTAGGTATAAGGGCAGCGGTCATGACAGGTGAGTGCGCCGAGGTTTATAACCCGAAGGTGGTAAGAAGCACGATGGGGAGCCTGCCAAGGCTGGAGCTTTACATCGAGAATGATTTTGCGAGGGTAGTGAGCGCTCTTGAAGCACAGGGAGTTACGCTTTGTGCGGCAGTGGTCAGAGACGGGGAAACTATCCCCGGGTTTGAGTTCCCCGAGAAGTGTGCGGCGGTCATAGGCAATGAGGCGAGAGGCTTGTCCGATGAGGATACAGAGCTTTGTCACAGGAAGGTGACTATCGCTATGAAGGGAAGTGCTGAGTCGTTGAATGCGGCATCGGCAGGAAGTATTATCATGTGGGAAATGCTCAGGGGGTGAGCGTTTTGAGCATAAAGGAACAGCTTTTATGGCTCTGGGCGGTAATGGTGTTCGGAGCAGGAAACAAAAGAATATGGGAGCTTTCCGCAAACTATGACGGAATAACCGATTTTGCGTCTGACCTTGCAAGGCTCAGGATCACGGGTATGAGTGACACTGAGAAAAAGAGGGTAAAGGAAGTATCTGCCGATGACGTGAAAAAGGTCTATGAACAGGTGATAGGAAACGGCACGAAGATTTATTGTTACGGAAGTGAGGGCTATCCGCAGGCGCTTATGCAGATCGCAGACCCGCCCGCAGTGCTTTTCTGCAAAGGTAACCTTGACTTTCTCAACGATAGGTATGTGCTTGCTGTAGTCGGCACAAGAAAGCCCTCCGAGTATTCGGAAAATGCCTGCAGGCGATTCTGCAAGGAGCTTTCACGCAGAGATGTGGTGATAGCCTCGGGGCTTGCCAAGGGTATAGATTCTACGGCTGTAACGGCGGCCTTCGAGAACGGAAAGCCCGTTGTCGGGGTTTATGCAAAGGCTTTTGAGGAGTGTACCGATGAGGCTGAGAAAAAGCTTATTGAGGCTATCTCGCAAAACGGTGCGGTCATTACGGAGTTTTATCCGGGCGCTGAGAGAAATCTCTATGCTTTCAAGAACAGAAACAGGATCATGATAGGCGTATCAATGGGAGCACTGTTTGTGGAATGCAGCTCGTCAAGCAGGGGCCTTGATAACTACATCAAGGCGCTTTCACAGGGCAAGCAGATTTACGTTATGTCACCGCACGATGTGTTTGACAACAGGTATTCGGGACAGTGCCACATGATACGAAACGGGTGCAGAGCTGTGTTCGCACCATGGGATATACTGAGGTCGCTGGGAATACCGTATGGCGAGTACCTCGACAGTGAGGATATTTACCTCAAGCCTTCCGATGACTTTATCGAGAAGAAGCCGAGGGGTAAAAAGCGCATATCTGAAAAAACGAAGAGTGATAAGCCGACCGTTGAGCTTTCAACGCTTGATGGTCAGAGCGCTCAGCTTTGTGAGCTCATGGTGAACGGTCCTGTGCTTGCCGATGAGCTTGCGGCGAAAAGCGGTCTTGACATCACCGAGGTGCTGGGTCTGCTGACTGAGCTTGAGCTTGAGGGCTATGTAAGGTCATACGCAGGCAAGATGTACGGTCTGGCATAGGGGAGAAACAGTCCGAAAATTCGGACAGCATTATTTGCAATAAAGGAGCGATATTTTGGATCTTATTATTGTGGAGTCGCCTACAAAGGTTAGGACTATCAAAAGATATTTAAGCGGAGATTATGACGTCGTCGCATCAATGGGACATCTGAGGGATCTTCCGAAATCAAAGCTCGGAGTTGACATTGAGAATGATTTTGCTCCGCAGTATGTGAACATAAAGGATAAGAGTGCTCTTATCAAGGATATACAGAAAAAAGCCAAAAAGGCAGACCATGTTTACCTCGCAGGAGACCCTGACCGTGAGGGAGAGGCTATATCATGGCATCTGGCGCAGATACTCGGGCTTGATATGAATGATGATAACCGTGTGACCTTCAATGAGATCACCGAAAGCGGTATCAAGGCAGGTATGAGCCACCCGAGAAAGATAGATCTCAATCTTGTGAATGCTCAGCAGACAAGACGTATCCTCGACAGGATAGTGGGCTATAAGCTCTCGCCGTTTCTGTGGAGGAAGATAAGAAGAGGTCTCTCGGCAGGAAGAGTGCAGTCGGTAGCTGTGAAGATGATCTGCGACAGGGAAGAGGAGATAAGAAACTTTGTCCCTCAGGAATATTGGTCGATAGATGCGAAGTTCTCTGCACAGGGCGAGAGAAAGATGTTCTCGGCAAAGCTTGCAAGCGTTGACGGCGAAAAGGCAGAGCTTGCCGACAAGGAGCAGACAGACAAGGTGCTCGCAAAGCTTGAGGGCGCTAAGTATACAGTTGCAAACGTTAAGAAGAGCGTTCACAGAAAGAGCCCTGCGGCTCCGTTCACTACCTCGACCTTACAGCAGGAGGCTTCAAAGAGGCTCAGCTTTCAGGGAAGAAGAACGATGAAGGCAGCTCAGGAGCTTTATGAGGGTGTTGAGATCAAGGGAATGGGTCCTACGGGTCTTATCACCTATATGCGTACCGACAGCCAGCGTGTCTCCGATGAGGCAAGGGCTGCGGCTTATGACTTTATAAAGAAAAACTACGGCGAGAAGTATGTTCCCGAAAAGCCGAGAGTATATAAATCAAAGGGCAGTGCTCAGGACGCTCACGAGGCTATAAGACCTACTCACCCCGAGCTTACCCCCGATATGGTAAAGGCAAGTGAAGTGACGAACGACCAGTACAAGCTTTATAAGCTTATCTGGGAGAGGTTTATAGCTTCTCAGATGGCTAACTGTATGCTTAATACAGTTGCCGCTGATATTGAGGCTAACGGCTGTGTTTTCAGGGCTACGGGAAACACCGTTAAGTTTGACGGCTTCACCGTTCTGTACGAAGAGAAAAACGATGAAGAGGAGAAGAAAAATGTTCTCCCCGAAATGAAAAAGGGCGATGAGCTGAAGCTTCGTGACCTTGCGGGAAATCAGCACTTCACTCAGCCGCCTGCAAGATATACCGAGGCATCGCTTGTAAAGGCATTTGAGGAAACAGGCATCGGCAGACCTTCTACCTATGTGCCGACGATAACCACTATCCTCAACAGAAGCTATGTTGAGCGTGAGGGCAAGTCGTTGAAGCCGACCTCACTTGGCGAGGTAACAAATGAGCTTATGAGCAAGTGCTTCGATAAGATAGTTGATGTGAAGTTCACCGCCAATATGGAGGATTCGCTTGACGCTATCGAAAACGGCAAGAAGAGCTGGACAAAAACTCTCGGAGACTTTTACGGCGAGTTTGACAAGGAGCTCGTAAAGGCTGAAGAGGATATGGACGGAAAGCGTGTGAAGGTTCCCGATGAGGCTACAGACGAGGTGTGTGAGCTGTGCGGAAAGCCTATGGTCATTAAGATAGGCAGATTTGGAAAGTTCATGGCATGTACGGGCTTCCCCGACTGCAGAAATACCAAGAAGATAGTAACCGAAACAGGCGGAAACTGCCCGTTCTGCGGAAAGAGAGTGCTTCTCAAAAAGTCAAAGAGGGGCAAGAAATATTACGGCTGTGAGGACAATCCGAACTGCTCGTTCATGACATGGGACGTACCTACCGAGGAAAAGTGCCCGAGGTGCGGCTCGACCCTGTTCAGAAAGGGCGGAAAGAACGGAATGCTTCTCTGCCACAAGCAGAACTGCGGCTATGAGAAGCAGCTCGGAGACAGCGGAGACGGCAATGAGAGCTGATGTTATCGGTGCAGGTCTCGCAGGCTGCGAGGCTGCATGGCAGCTTGCAAAGGCAGGAGTGCAGGTAAGACTCTTTGAAATGAAGCCTGAAAAGTACTCTCCTGCGCATAAATATCAGGGCTTTGCAGAGCTTGTCTGCTCAAACTCACTGAAAGCCGACAGAATAGGCTCGGCGGCAGGAATGCTCAAGGAAGAGATGCGCAGGCTCGGCTCGGTAACTATGCTTGCGGCTGAAAGGTCGAGAGTAAGTGCAGGCGGAGCGCTGGCGGTGGACAGATACAGGTTCTCTGACGAAGTGACGCAGATGATAAAGTCACAGGAGAATATTGAGGTCATCTCAAAAGAAGTGACCGAGATACCCGAGGGCGCCTGTGTTATTGCAACGGGCCCGCTTACAAGCGACGGTCTGGCAGGAAGCATTCGGGAGCTTTGCGGAGAGTATCTTTACTTTCACGATGCGGCAGCGCCTATTGTGACCGCAGAGAGCATTGATATGGATAAGGCGTTTTTTGCCTCACGCTATGACAGGGGCGAGGCTGACTATATAAACTGCCCTATGGATAAGGAGGAATATGAGCGCTTTTATAACGAGCTTATAAATGCCGAGTCTGCTCCGCTTCACGAGTTTGACAGGGAGCACTTCTCTAAGATAGGCTTTAAGGTTTATGAGGGCTGTATGCCTGTTGAGGCTCTTGCAAAAAGGGGCGAGGACACTATGCGCTTCGGACCATTGAAGCCTGTAGGTCTGCGTGACCCGAGGACAGATAAAAGACCCTACGCTGTAGTTCAGCTGAGGGCTGAGAATGCCGAGGGCTCGATGTACAATCTTGTGGGCTTTCAGACAAACCTGAAGTTCGGTGAACAGAAGCGTGTGTTCTCACTTATTCCCGGGCTTGAAAATGCCGAGTTTGTAAGATACGGCGTTATGCACAGAAACACCTTTATCAATTCACCTAAGCTTCTGACAGCGCAGTTTGAGATGAGAGAGAGACCTCTCACTTACTTTGCAGGACAGATAACCGGAGTTGAGGGCTATATCGAGTCGGCAGCAAGCGGAATCTTTGCAGGACTTAGCTTAGCCCGTGAGCTTTCGGGCAAAGCCCCTGTGACACTGCCGAGGGAAACCATGCTCGGAGCACTGGCGGCTTATATCAGCGACCCGAGTGTTGAGAGCTTTCAGCCTATGGGCTGCAATATGGGTATACTTCCCGATATAGGTGAGAGGATAAGAGATAAAAAGCTTAAATATGAAAAGCTTGCACAAAGAGGGCTGGACATCCTTGATAAGCTGATAGAGACGCTCTGACAGGAGGTGTCAGCGCATGAAGATCGGACATCTTGATGTAAATGAATTTATGGATACATTCAGATTCTGTATTTATAACTGGTTCGGAGTGTTTCTGCTGATGGCGCTGGCAGTAGTTATGATGGGCATTGGCAAGCGAAGCGGCATCAGGGAGCGTATGCTCTGGGGGATAGCTCACGGAACTATATCGGGGATATGGTTTGTGGTGGACTGCGTGCCCTGGGCAAATCTTGTTGCGGCACAGCTCTGGGTCAGAAAGACCAGAGGTCTTGACTCCGCAGAGGAGAAGTTCACGGAGTATATGGACAATGCTCACAGCCGTGCTGTCCTTGCCGAAAGGCAGGCGGCAGTGCTTGGCTCAATATTCTTTGTGACGGCGGCGCTGGCTATGATGTTTATAGGACTGAGAGCCGTAATAAAGCGCAGTCGGTTCGGAAAAGGCTCGGCAGCAGTCGGGACAGTGAATATAGTTATGGCTGTGCTGTACATATTCTGCGCAGTGCTGTGTATCTGGAGATATATTTCGGATAACGGTGCAGTTTAACAGGTCGGAGATAAGAAGCAAGAGGTTCTTTTGCCTCTTATGTCTGACCTCGGAAATACAAGGAGGTTTAATTTATGAACATAGTAATAGATGCATTCGGCGGAGATAATGCACCTCTGCAGGTGCTTAAAGGGTCGATAGATGCACATAATGATTTCGGTGTAGATGTTACGCTCGTCGGTGATGAGGAGAAGATAAAAAAGTGCGCCGGGCAGAACGGCCTTGACATAACAGGGCTTAAAATAAAGCACGCAGATACGGTTATCGACATTTGCGAAGAACCTACAGAGGTCATCAAGGGCAAGAAGGACTGCTCTATGGCAGTGGGTATGAAAATGGTCGCTGACGGTGAGGGCGATGCCTTCGTTTCGGCAGGCTCGACAGGAGCTCTCGTTGTTGGTGCTACATTTATTGTAAAGCGCATCAAGGGCGTTAAAAGACCTGCTCTTGCAACTGTTCTTCCTACAGCAGGCGATCCTACTATGCTTCTTGACTGCGGTGCAAATGCAGAGTGCCGTCCCGAAATGCTTGTACAGTTCGGTATTATGGGCTCGGCTTATATGAATAAGATAATCGGAGTTAAAGAGCCAAAGGTAGCACTTGCAAACATCGGTGCCGAGGAAACCAAGGGAAGAGAGCTCGACCTTGCGGCTTATAAGCAGCTGCAGTCAGCGCCCATAAACTTCATCGGAAATTTAGAGGCAAGACAGCTTCCTTTGGGTGACTGCGATGTATGCGTTGCCGACGGCTTCAGCGGAAACCTGCTTCTCAAGCTTTATGAGGGTATGGCGAAGTTCTTCTCGGGAGAGCTTAAAAACATACTCACAAGCGGAGCAAAGAGCAAGATCGCTGCCCTGATGATACTCAAAAACATCAAGGACTTCCGCAAGAGAATGGACTACTCGGAGTACGGCGGAGCACCGCTTCTCGGAACTGCAAGACCTGTTATCAAGGCACACGGCTCGTCTGATGCAAAGGCATTTTACAATGCTATCAGACAGGCTAAGCTTTACATTGAGAGAGACGTTATCAATGAGATCACAGCAGCTCTCGAGACTATGAAAAACTCAAAGAGCGGAGATGCTGACAAATGAATGAACAGACCGCTGTAAAACAATTTCAGGAAAAGATAGGCTATCAGTTCAAGGACGAGAGCCTGCTTTTTGAAGCGCTTTCTCATTCGTCCTATGCGAATGAAAACAAGAAGACAAGAAACAGCAACGAAAGACTAGAGTTTTTAGGAGACTCGGTGCTCTCGATAGTTGTTTCAGACCATATCTTCGAGCACTACAAGCACCTGCCCGAGGGTGAGCTCACAAAGATGAGAGCAAGCCTGGTATGTGAAAAGGCTCTGTTTGAGTTCTCAAAGAAGATAGACTTAGGCTCGTATATTTTTCTCGGAAAGGGCGAGGAAATTACGGGCGGAAGAACAAGACCCTCGATAGTGTCAGACGCTTTCGAGGCGGTTATCGCAGCTATTTATCTTGACGGCGGAATGGAGGTCGTATCAAAGTACATTCTCTCATTCCTGCCCGAGAACATAACACCCGATATTTCTGTTTTCCATGACTACAAAACTGCACTGCAGGAGGTCATTCAGAGAAATCCCGAGGAGAAGATAGA
>CAMMYU010000037.1:0-6527 GCA_946528545.1 uncultured Ruminococcus sp. | reverse complement strand
CCTGCCGTAACAACTATCGCAGCAACGAGCCCTATGATAAGTGCCGTTACTTTTTTACTGCGCCGCTTTTTCGGTGTCCGCATTATCCTGCCGCAGCCCGGGCAGACCTCACGGTCTGCAAATATCTTGCTGTTGCATTCGGGGCACCGCACAAAACGGCGTTTTCTTCTTAACCTCAAATTACCACCTTATATCATTGAGTATACTGCGTTGACTACCGCCTTTGAAAGCGATGTTGTGCCTGCACCTGCACGCTGTACAAACACTACAGTCGAAAGCTTTTCATCAGGGTCGATAAGGATATATGTACCTGTCCAGCCGTCCCAGCCAAAGCTTCCCTTTGAAGCGATAAGGCTTGCCTTGTTAGGATCTTCAAGTGTCCTTACGAAATTTGCATAGCCGTAACCTCTGCACGAATCCCAGTCAAAGGTACGCTTCTGCTCTTTAGTCAGCGCATTCATACGCATAAAATCAACAGTCTTTCTTCCAAGCACTCCCACACCCTTATACGAGCCGTTTGAAAGTGCAGCTCCAAGCTTTGCAAGGTCCTCGGCAGTTGTGAAAATGCCTGCTCCGCCCGACTGGAATGCAGGCTCTTCGGTATAATCATAAATGCAGAGATTTACCCAGTCAAGCACCTTTCTGCTCTCCCCTGCCCCGTCATAAAGAACTGCAAGCCTGTCAAGCTTGTCCTTCGGGCAATAGAAGGCTGTATCAGCCATTCCAAGGGGGTCAAAAATGTTTTCCCTGAGGTACTCTCCGTAGCGCTTTCCTGTGACTTTCTCAACTACAGCTGCAAAAATATCAGCTGAAGAGCCATAGCTCCACTGCTCTCCTGCATCATACATAACAGCGCACTTGCCTGCCTTATGTGCAAATTCGAGAGTGCTCATCTGCCTGCCTGCCTTAGTGCTTGCATCAAGCTCTCCCCAGACATCTGATATTTCCTGACCGCCCTCACGGCCGTCACCGGGGTATGCAATTCCCGAGGTCATATCAAGCAGGTCTCTGATAGTAATCGCCCTTGAAACAGGAATACGCTTTCCGTTCTCTATAAATGCAGCATCGGCAAACTCGGGGATATACCATTCGAGCCTGTTGTCAAGTTCAATAAGGCCACGCTCCAGAAGCTGCATTGCAGCAGTGCCTGTGATAACCTTTGAGCAGGAAAATGCCTTGCAGATAGTGTCCTCACGGAAGGCTCTTCCTTTTTCCACATCAGCAAGACCGCAGCTATAGCGGTAGAGTTCCTCTCCGTTTTTCATAACAACAGCTGCCGCACCTGTTTCAGTGCCGTCGTCTATAAACCTGTTCATTATATCATTGACTCTTTTTGAATCAAACATAAAAACGCCTCCGTTCTGTTCAATAGCTGAAAAAATACTACAGCATTTATTATAACACTATTGCAAGGATTAGTCAACCGAATACATTTATGAATTACAATGAAAAATTTACAAAATATTGTTATATTAGCCTTTGCGACTATGTTATAATAATTGTGTATCTATTTGAAGGAGTGACAATATGCTTACTTATGAGCTTAAAAATGATAAATATTCTGCCCTGCTGCCCGCACTCTCATTCGGAACGGCAGGCTTTGAAAATAATGATAATGACGAGACCTATTTCGGCCTTATGGACAGATACTTTGAGCTTGGCGGAAGATGTATAGATACCGCAAGAGTTTACTGTGAGTGGCTTGAAGGCGGTCACGGGGCAAGCGAAAGCGTTATCGGGCGCTGGATGAAGGAAAGAGGAAACCGTTCGGAGATTCTTCTCTGCACAAAGGGCGGTCACCCCGATATGGAGAGCATGGACATCGGAAGGCTTTCATACGCTGAGATCGAGTATGATCTGAACGAGAGCTTAAAGGCATTGCAGACTGATTATGCTGACATTTATTTTCTTCACAGAGATGATACCTCTGTACCTGTCAGCGAGATAATGACTACACTTAATAAGTTTTACGACGAGGGAAAAATACACTTTATAGGTGTTTCAAACTGGACTACGAAGCGCATTGAAGAGGCTAACAAATATGCTGAGAAAAACGGTCTTGAGCCTATCAGGGTAAGCCAGATAAGCTACAGTCTTGCACACGCAAGCCCTGAAACTATCGGCGACCCGACTGTTGTCTGCATGGACACCAAGGAGTTTGACTGGTACAAAAAGCACAGCTTCCCTGTTATGGCGTACTCTCCGCAGGCAAAGGGCTTTTTCGCAAAGCTTGCAAAGGGTGATACAGCTACAAACCTCCCTGAGGGTCAGTATGCGACGGTTGCAAACCTCGCAAAGCTTGCAAAGGTGAAAATAATCAGTTCAAAAACAGACTGTCCACCTGCAGTTATTCCACTTGCATATCTGAACAGCCAGCCGTTTTTTGTATCGTCTGTGTTTGCGGTTACAAAACTGTGGCAGCTGGACGAGGATATGTCTGCTCAGGATACAAAATACGACCAGAAGACGGTAGCTTTCCTCGAAAACCGCTTCTGATACCCGAAATTATACCCCCGATGCTGACTTTTCAGACAGTTCGGGGGTCTGTTTATGTTAAAATGAACGAAAAACGAAAAACGAGAGGAAAACCCTTGACAAATAAGTAATTGTGTGGTATACTATGTAAAGTTTGATGACTTTACAGCTAGTCGGATTTTGCAGTCGGAGGTGCGAAAAATGGCAAAGGAACTCAGATACAGCGTTCTTCTTGACATATACGGAGCACTCCTGACAGATAAGCAAAGGCAGATCATGGAGCTTTATTATAATGACGATCTGTCACTTGGCGAGATTGCAGATGACCTTGGGATTTCAAGGCAGGGTGTACATGATGCTGTGAAGAAGGGCTCGGATGCACTTGACGAGTATGACGAAAAGCTTGGGATATCAAAGCTTGACGGACAAAGACTTGAAGAGCTGAAGGAGTTCAAGAGACTGGCTCTTGCTGTGTTTGAAGAGTGCCAGAGAAAAAATTATGCGAGAAGCATTGCAGAGAAAACGATAGTTTTGCTCGAAGCTCTCGATGAAAAGCTTGAAGAATACAACACTCCTGATTTTTCGGGAGATATTAAATAATGAAAGGAGACCTGTGCTGTGGCTTTTGAGGGACTTTCAGAGAAGCTTAACGGCGTGTTCAAGCGCCTTAAATCAAGAGGTAAGCTGACCGAGGCTGACGTTAAGGAGGCCATGCGTGAGGTCAAGATGGCTCTGCTTGAAGCAGACGTAAGCTATAAGGTTGTTAAGGATTTTATAAGCAGTGTTACCGAGAGAAGCGTCGGTGAAGAGGTACTGCAGAGCCTTACTCCCGGACAGCAGGTTATTAAGATAGTTAATGAAGAGCTGATAAAGCTCATGGGTGAGGCAAACTCAAAGATAAACTTCCCGAACAAGCCGCCATGCGTTGTTATGATGTGCGGTCTGCAGGGTTCCGGTAAGACTACCCATGCGGCTAAGCTTGCAAAGATGTTCAAAAAGGACGGAAAGAGACCTCTGCTGATAGCTGCCGACGTTTACAGACCTGCGGCTATTGACCAGCTGAAAACTGTCGGAGAGAGAGCCGGGGTAGCTGTCTTTGAGATGGGTCAGATCGACCCCAGAAAGATAGTAAAAGAGGGTCTCAAGCACGCTAAGGATTACGGTAATGACCTTGTTATCATAGATACGGCAGGACGTCTGCACATTGATGAGGAGCTTATGGATGAGCTCAAGGACATCAAGAAGATTGCAGAGCCGAATGAGATAATGCTCGTTGTCGATGCTATGATCGGTCAGGACGCCGTTAAGGTAGCGTCTGCGTTTGATGAGGCGCTGGGAATTGACTCGGTTATACTTACTAAGCTTGATTCAGATACCCGTGGCGGTGCGGCGCTGTCCGTGCTGGCGGTAACAGGTAAGCCTATCAAGTTCGTTGGTATGGGAGAAAAGCTTGACGAGTTTGAGCCCTTCCACCCCGAGAGAATGGCCTCCCGTATACTGGGAATGGGCGATATGCTCACCCTTATCGAGAAGGCTCAGCAGACCTTTGACGAGAAGGAAGCTCAGAAGCTTGCTGACAAAATGCAGGAAAAAGGCTTCGACCTTGATGACCTGCTCGCTCAGATGCAGCAGATACACAAGATGGGCTCTGTAGGCTCACTGATAAAGATGCTCCCGGGCGCTAATAAGGTAACTGACGAGCAGATGGAGCAGGGCGAGGCTCAGCTTAAAAAGACCGAGGCTATGATAAACTCGATGACCAAGGCTGAGAGAGCAAAGCCCTCGATAATCGACCCGAAGAGAAAGAGAAGAATTGCAGCAGGAAGCGGTACTACCGTTACTGATGTAAATCAGCTTCTAAAGCAGTTTGAGCAGATGCAGCAGATGATGAAGAAGTTCGGCATCGGCGGAAAGCTCCACTCTAAAAAGGCTAAGAAGAACAGAAAGGCTCTTCTTAAAGGTCTCGGCGGAAATATGCCGCCCTTAAACTGATCTGTAGCGGTTCCCCGCTTGGATATATTAAGAACACTATATGGAGGTGAATATAAATGGCAGTAAAGATCAGACTCAGAAGAATGGGTGCTAAGAAGGCTCCTTTCTACAGAATTGTTGTTGCTGATTCAAGATACCCCAGAGACGGACGTTTCATCGAGGAGCTCGGTTACTATGACCCTACTAAGGATCCTTCCGTTATCAAGGTTGACGAGGAGAAGGTTAAGAGCTGGCTCGCTAACGGCGCACAGCCTACCGATTCCGTTAAGGCTATCCTCAAGAAGGCAGGTCTTTAATCAGTAAACTCTATCGGTAAGGCACTTATCCCACCACCGCCTTACCGAGTTATCGGTGGGGGTGACTCACCGTATTCCCGTGGGAGAATAGGAGTACTAAAATGAAAGAATTACTTGAAACTATCGTAGCTGAGCTTGTCGAGGACAAGAGCGCTGTCGAGGTTGTTGTTGACGAGCCGAATGATGAGGGTGTTATAGTTTATCATCTTCATGTTGCTCCCGATGATATGGGACGTGTTATCGGTAAGCAGGGCCGTATAGCAAGAGCTATCCGTGTTGTTATGCGTGCAGGTGCTTCCCGCCATGACCAGAAGATCATGGTTGAGATCGACTGATTCGGTTTGATAAATAATAAGGCTCTGTGAGTTTTTTTCACAGAGCCGTTTTTATTTATTGTGTTTTTTTCTGTAATCAAGGTAGCCCTCTAAAATGACTGTTGCCGCAACAGTATCGACCACCGCCTTGCGTTTCTTCCCTCTGACGTTCACATCGCTGAGGATATTATGTGCTGTAACTGTGGTTCTTCTCTCGTCCCAGAGTGCAGCTTCAAGCCCTGTTGCCTCGGAGAGCTTCTTAGCAAACTCCTCACAAGCCTGCGCCGCATAACCTTTAGAGCCGTCCATATTCACAGGAAGCCCAACTACAAACATCTCTGCTCTGTACTCGCGGGCCAGCTCGGCTATTTTCTCAATGAGCTTATCCTCTTCGGTCTCCTTTACAGTTCCCACAGGCGATGCAAGCAGCTCGGATTTATCGCAGACAGCTACGCCTGTTCTTACATCTCCGTGATCTATAGCCATTATCCTCATAATAAACTCCTTTACAACAAAGCCGCAAGCCTTCTCAGCCTGCGGCATTTTTTACTTCATTTTCTTCTTATCAACAAACTTTCCTGTAGCTGTATCAAATGCCTTACTGGACTTTTTACTCATGATAATGAAGATTATCGCTACTGCAAGTCCGATTCCGCAAACTACTCCGATAACTATGAAAAGGACATTTCCCGATGATGAACTGCTTTCCTTTTCAGCAGCCGAGAATACATTCTTATTCTCAGCAGTTGTGGTTGTCTCTGCGACTGTAGTTGTTGTGGTTTCTTCCTCGGGAGCTGCCTCGGTCACTGTTGTGGTCGTGGTTGTCGTAGTCTCGGGAACTGTATCATTACAGTCAGTAATATACATAGAGCTTGCCTTGATTATCGCAGCTGACGGCGCTATAATATGCACATAAGTAACCTTGCTGAAATCCTTGCTTCCATAAGCCTTGACTATGTCCTCATAATAGAACATTGCACTGCTTTCATCATAGGTTTTAGGCTGAACCTCAGCCCATACAGAGCCCTTATCATCTGCAAAAGGATTCTCAGGATCGCTGTCAGCCTGAACAGCTATCGCAACAGGCGAAGAACTCATATCTGTGCCCTTGAGGTCTATCATCTCATAGGTTATAACTATCTGAGTTTTCTCGGTTATCCTTCCGAGAGCAAACTCTTCAGCTGAGATTGTCAGGCTCTTTCCCCAAGTACCTGCATTTTTGGCATTTGAACAGTCGATGTTAACATCGCTGATCTCGGCACTTGCAGTCATTGTAAACATCGAAACAGCAGCGGCTGCACTTACTAAAACACTTAAAAGTTTTCTAAACATAACCGATCCCCCAAACTACCAACCAATTAATTAAGGCAACACCGCACGACCCGCGGCTAACGCCTCTGCACATCATCTGCTTGCCAGTTTTCCGTCATATTACCCAAATTCTCCTTGA
>CAMMYU010000036.1:0-17994 GCA_946528545.1 uncultured Ruminococcus sp. | reverse complement strand
GCCCGCCGAGACACTTGTGCTTTCACCCGATATCGAAACCAAACGGTATTTTACATTCTTTGATGTGCAGCTTCCGCTTTTTATAACATCGCCCGAGGGTACATACAAAACCGAGGAGAGCGACAGCGTGATAAAGCTATTCGGGCTTGACCTGCCCTTGGGAATAAAGACCGTGACAGTCACACCGTATAAGCTCGGCACTAAGCAGTTGTCATCAAAGCAGGCATTGAAGCTTGCTCACGAAAAAGAGGAAAACTACAGGAAAAACCTTCTCGGAAAGTACGAGCTGAAAGATGTTAAGCTCACCGAAAGTACAGTAAACGGGAAAGCCTCCGTCACTGCCGAGTATACACTCTACGGAGAGCTCTGTCGGGAGGTAAGCTTCTTTGTCCCGAAATCCGAAATAAGAAAGACATATCGCTCCTATACCGCCGCTGATGACCCCAGAGCATCTCACTCGTGAAAAAACTAGTTACTCTGCAATACATTGTCTGAAATTTTTGTTGATTTTTGCTATAAATGTTGTTGCAATTTCTGAAAAGATGTGGTATACTATAATTTGAGGTCAGATGACCGAAAACTTAGGCAGAGAATGGAAGTCTGATAATGGCAGAAAGATCAATAAGTGTTGACAGGCTGGAAACAGTCCTGAGCCTTTGCGGAAATTACGATGAGAACCTCAATCTTATTCAGAGAGAGTACAATGTCGTGGTACTGAGCAGGGGCGACAGCATTAAAGTAAGCGGTGATGAGGAAAATGTGTTCAAGGCATCACAGGCGATTGAAGCCCTCATAACCGTGATAAATAAAGGCGAGCAGCTGACGGAGCAGACCATACGCTATGTGTTCTCTCTTGTGGAGGAGGGCAAGCAGTATGAGATAAGCCACATTTCCGACGGCGGAGTCTGCGTGACTATGAGTGGCAGAGTAGTAAAGCCAAAGACCCTCGGCCAGAAAAGATATATAGAAGCGATAAGAAACAATACGATAGTGCTGGGCGTCGGCCCTGCAGGTACGGGCAAGACCTATCTTGCGGTTGCTATGGCGGTAAAGGCCTTCAAGGCACATGAGTGTGAAAAGATAATACTGACAAGACCTGCCGTAGAGGCAGGAGAAAAGCTGGGCTTTCTCCCGGGGGATCTGCAAAACAAGGTAGACCCTTATCTCAGACCGCTTTACGATGCCCTGTTTGAGATGCTGGGTCCCGAGACCTTTGCAAGACAGCAGGAGCGAGGCTGCATCGAGGTAGCGCCCCTTGCGTACATGAGAGGAAGAACTCTCGATGATTCGTTCATCATACTTGATGAGGCGCAGAATACCACACATGAGCAGATGAAGATGTTCCTTACACGTCTGGGCTTTAATTCAAAGATAGTTATCACGGGAGATATCACTCAGATAGACTTGCCCGATGAAAGAAAGTCGGGGCTTGTTCAGGCGATGAATGTACTCAAAAACATAGAGGGAATTGAAATAAACCGCTTTTCGGACAAAGACGTTGTAAGGCATAAGCTGGTACAGGATATAATACTTGCGTATGAGAAGTACGCTAAGAAAGAGAAATAAATACACACAAAGGGAGTTGTTGAAAAATGGGCAAGGTCAAGGTTTTGATCTCAAACGAGCAGTCGGACATAAAAGTACCTGTAGGTATCAGACTGCTGATAAGACGCTGCTGCCATGCAGTTACGGAGTATGAAGGCTTTACGAATGACTATGAGGTTTCGGTAAGCTTCGTAAATGACGCACAGATACATGAGCTTAATAAAAAACACCGCGATATCGACAGACCTACCGATGTTCTGTCATTTCCTCTCGGTGAAAACGGTGTTTACGATATAGACCACGAGACAGGAGCATCGCTCCTGGGAGATATAGTTATCAGCCTTGAGACAGCATTCCGTCAGGCTGAGGTTTACGGTCACTCGCTTGAGCGTGAGGTAGGCTTCCTGACAGTTCATTCAATGCTTCACCTGCTTGGATATGACCATGAGGAAGGCCCTCTTCAGGAGCGCATTATGCGTGAAAAGGAAGAGGCAATACTTACACAGCTCGGTATCTCCCGTGATGAGACCTTTGTAGAAGAGCATGCGCATAAAGACTAATATCGGGAAGTTTTTCAAAAGCTTCCGCTATGCCTCGGCAGGCTTAACAAGTGCGATAGCCTCTGAGCGCAATATGAGGTTTCACCTTGGGGCGGCGGCCTTTGTGATATGGATAATGAGGTTTTATGAGCTGACTCTCGGTGAGAGTGCGGCGATCTATATTTGTATCGGAGCAGTGCTGTCTCTTGAGCTTGTAAATACAGCTATCGAGAGCATAGTTGACCTTGTATGCCCTGAAAAAAACGATATGGCTAAAAAAGCAAAGGACTGTGCCGCAGGCGCAGTCCTTGTTATGGCTTTTATGAGTGTGATTACAGCGGTGTATATTCTGTGGGATACAAAGGTGTTCAGGCACATCTGGAAGGTTCTCACGGACAGGCCTTATCGGCTTTGTATATTTGCTGTGCTGGCATTTTTGTGGCTGGCATGGGTGTTCGGAAAGAAAAACAATGACAGTAAGGAAGTAAGAAAATGAGTGAAAGCAAAAGTGTATTCGTAACGATAGTAGGAAGAGCAAATGCGGGAAAATCCTCTCTTCTCAACAGGCTTGTAGGCGAGAAGATAGCTGCCGTCAGCTCAAAGCCGCAGACCACCCGTACAAGAATTACGGGAGTGCTGACCGAGAATGATATTCAGTACGTTTTTTTGGACACACCCGGAGTTCATAAGGCGCATAACAAGCTTGGCGAGCATATGCTCAAAACAGTGAGTGATTCAGTCTCCGAGGGTGAGCTTATACTTATGATGGCAGACTGCTCAAAGAAGCCGAACGAGAGCGAAAAAAAGCTTGTCCAGAGCTTTTCAAAGAAAACCAAGGTGATACTTGCCCTAAACAAGACCGACCTTATAAAGGACAAGGAAAAGCTTTTAGAGGTCATCACGGAGTATTCATCTCTGTATGATTTTTCCGAGGTTGTGCCGATAAGCGTTGCACAGAATGACGGCCTTGACATCATCATGAAGATACTCAATGAAAACGCTGTTGAAGGTCCTCACTATTTCCCCGATGACAAGTTCACCGACCAGCCCGAAAAGGTGCTTATGGCTGAAATGATAAGAGAAAAGGCGCTCCTGAATCTCAATGAGGAAGTACCTCACGGTATAGCCGTGACAATAGAGCGTCTTAATGAGCGTGAGAACAGAAACGGCGAAACTATCCTCGATATTGATGCAACTATCTTCTGCGAGCGTGAAAGCCACAAGGGAATACTTATAGGCAAGGGCGGATCAATGCTCAGGAAAATAGGCTCAGAGGCAAGAGCCGACCTTGAAGAATTCTTCGGCATAAAGGTAAATCTTCAGTGCTGGGTCAAAGTCAAGGAGGATTGGCGCAACCGTGAGGGTCTTATCAAGAACTTCGGCCTTGAATAATTGGTAAACAAATCCGCTGATAAAAATCCCTCTTCCGAGAAAACTAATATCGGGAGGGATACTTTATGTCATACTGGGATATTTTTTTCAAAACAGGCAGGATAGCCGATTATCTGAAATACTGCGAAGCAGAAAGGAATGAGCACCGTGATAACCTTGAAGGGTCTCGTGATAAGGGAGAGCGACAGCGGCGAAGCGAGTAAGTATATAAACATACTCACTGCCGAAAGGGGCATATTGAAGGTGTTCATCAGGGGCGGAAAAAAGAGCTCAAAGAATGCCTCTCCGACTGAGATATTTGCGTATTCGACCTTCTGCCTTGAGGAGAAGAAAAACCGCAATCAGCAGATATATTATCTTAATTCCTGCGAGTCGGAAAAGCTGTTTTATAATATAAGACTTGATGCTGTTAAAATGGCACTTGCAATGTATTTCTGCGAGCTTCTGAGCTATACAGGCACAGAGGAAACCCCCAGCGAGGAGGTGCTTCGCTTAGCGCTCAATACCTTCTATTCGCTTGATACCGACCGAATGGAAAATGAGCTTCTGCGTGCTGTGTTTGAGTTCAGACTTCTCTGTGAAACAGGCTTCAGACCTGCGCTTCTGGGCTGTGCCGAGTGCATGAGGAGCGAATCTGACATGATGTACCTTGATATCTCATCGGGCAATATGCTCTGTCAGGACTGCTATGAGGATAAGGGCGAACAGAATATAGTTGAAGCCGACAGAACGCTCCTTTACACTATCCGCTTTATAGCCCTTGCAGAGTATGACAGGCTGTTCAGCTTTAAGCTCAGTCAGAAATATCTCGCTCAGCTTACAAGCTTTACTTCAAGGTTTATGCGCTATCATGTAAGAGGCGAGCTTAAAACCCTGAGATTCTATAAAATGCTGAAATAGGTGAAAAAATGGCAAGCAGTAATGAATACCTTGAATACATACTGGAGCAGTTATCTGCTCTCAGTGATATAACATACAGAAAAATGATGGGAGAATACATACTCTACTACAGGGGAAGAGTGTTCGGCGGAATTTATGATAACAGACTGCTGTTAAAGCCGACCGCTTCCGCCCGTGAGCTTTTGCCCGATGCCTCAGAGGAGCTTCCCTATGAGGGTGCAAAGCCAATGCTCATGCCCTCGGATACCGATGACAGGGAGCTTCTTGCAAAGGTGACAGAGGCTATGTACAGTGAACTCCCCGAACCTAAAAAGAAAAAGTAATGGAGAATAAAATGAATATAAAAAACTGTGAAGTATTAGAGCTACATAAGATACTTGAAATGCTGGCTTCCAAGTGCTCAAATCCCGAGGCGAAAAAGCTGGCATCTGAAATAGAGCCAATGGACGAGCTTGCAGACGTTCAGCGAGAGATTGACAAGACCACTCTCGCCCTGGAGCTTTCTGTGCGCTACGGCTCGCCTGTGTTCTATAATATACCCGATGTTTCGGCGGCTCTTAAAAGAGCACAAAGCGGCGGTGTGATGTCGCTTGATGAGCTTATCCGCATAAGGCGCCTGCTTGCGCAGGTGCAGGAGCTCTACAGCTGGTTTACTCAGATCAGAGATGAGGACACTTCAAAGCTTTCCTACCTGTTTGAACAGCTCTTCCCCGACAAGAGCCTGCTCACCAGACTTGAAACTTCTATCGCCAGCGAGACCGAGCTTACCGATGATGCAAGCGCACAGCTGCGCTCTATAAGGCTTAAAATAAGCCGAGGCGGCTTAAAAATAAGAGAGTCGCTTGACCGCATGATAAAGTCTTCAAGCGTTACTAAATATTTGCAGGAGAGCGTAGTCACCCTGCGTGACGGGCGCTTTGTTCTGCCTGTCAAGACCGAATACAAAAGCCGTGTCCCGGGTCTTGTGCATGACACCTCGGCAACGGGCTCAACCCTGTTCATAGAGCCTATGAGCGTAGTTGAAGCCAACAATGAAATACGCATACTCAAAGGCGAGGAGCAGGACGAGATAAGACGCATTATCCGTGAGCTCTCGGACATCTGTGCCGCAAGCGCAGAGAAGCTTATTTCGGGCTACAATGCAGCGGCTGAGCTTGATGTATACTTCTCAAAGGCAAACCTCGCTGCCGATATGAGAGCCATGACCCCCGAAATATCAGATGACGGCATCATAATACTCAACAAAGCAAGACACCCTCTGCTTGATAAGAACAAGGCAGTGCCTATAAACTTCTCAATAGGCGAGCAGTATAAATCTCTTGTCATAACAGGTCCTAACACAGGCGGTAAGACGGTAGTTCTCAAAACGGTGGGACTGCTTACCCTTATGACTATGTGCGGACTTCTTATACCTGCATCTGACGGAAGCCGTATTTCGATATATAAAAAGATACTTGTCGATATCGGAGATATGCAGTCGATAGAGCATAACCTCTCAACCTTCTCCTCTCACATGAACAGAGTGAAGGAGATACTTGACGAAGCCGACAGTGAGAGCTTAGTTCTCCTTGATGAGCTGGGCTCGGGCACCGACCCTGTCGAGGGTGCGGCACTTGCAGTCGCTATTATCGAACGGATAGGGAAGTTCGGGGCAACACTTGTTACGACAACCCATTATCAGGAGCTCAAAATGTATGCCCTTGATACCGAGGGTGTAGAGAATGCCTCCTGCGAGTTTGACACAAAGACCTTGAAGCCTACCTATCGTCTTATAATAGGCTCACCCGGAAAATCAAACGCATTCGATATTTCCCGAAGCCTCGGCATAGATGACGATATAATCAGGTACGCAAAAAGCCTTATTACCGAGGACAACCGCCGTTTTGAAAACGTGATAGAGCGCCTTGAACAGTCAAGGACTGAGCTTGAAAGCAGCAGAAAAGCCCTCGAACGTGAAAGAAAAGAAGCCGAGAAGATAAGAGCAGAGCTTGAGACCGAGCGTGAAAAGCTCTATGACCGCAAGGAACGTGAGCTTGAACAGGC
Organism: uncultured Ruminococcus sp.; assembly: GCA_946528545.1. Lineage (GTDB taxonomy): Bacteria > Bacillota > Clostridia > Oscillospirales > Ruminococcaceae > Hominimerdicola. The sequence continues at coordinate 11,575 of CAMMYU010000036.1, read as the reverse complement.
AAGGCTTGAAGCCGAGAACATAGTTAAGAATGTTCGCATAGAGTCTCAGCACCTGGTCGAAGAGCTTGAAGCTATGAAAAAAGAAAAGGACAAGGCTGACTTCTCACAGAAAGCGGCTCAGGCAAAGGGCATACAACGCAGAGCAATCAATAAGCTTTATGACGAGTCAATGCCCGAAATGGAGAGCAGAAACAAGGATTACGTTCTCCCGAGACCCCTTAAAAAGGGAGATCGGGTTCTCCTTGCCGACAACGGAAGACGTGGTATTCTTACCTCGGTTCCCGATGCTTCGGGTTCGTGCTTTGTGCAGATAGGTGTTATGCGCACAAAGGTAGACGCATCAAAGCTTCGCCTTATCGAAGAGCAAGAGCAGAAGCCCGTAAAACAGCAGAAAAAGCCCAAGGGCGGTGTAACCAAAAACGGTGTTGAGAGCCGCATGACAAGAAAGCTCTCCACAGAGCTTGACATAAGGGGCTTTGCCGCTGACGAGGGAGTTCACGAGGTCGATCAGTTCATTTCCGATGCGATAATGTCGGGAGTATCAATGCTGACTATCATTCACGGCAGAGGAACGGGAGTGCTCAAAAATGCAGTAAGAAATCATCTGAAGCGTCATCGCTCGGTTAAGTCTTACCGCCCGGGAGTTTACGGCGAGGGTGAGGACGGAGTAACTATAGTTGAGCTGAAATAGATATAACAGCGCCTTCCTGCGGAGGGTGCTGTATTTTTAACATATAGTTATTGAAATATTCTGCATGATGTGATATAATATTATGATGTGAGCAGTAAGGAGGTGCCTTATGGACGTACAAAAGGGCGATGTTCTTGTAATGAAGAAAAAGCATCCCTGTGAACAGAAAGCGGATAAAATGCTGGTCCTGCGTTCGGGCATGGACTTTAAGCTGCGGTGTATGGGCTGCGGAAGGGAGTTTATGATCCCCCGTGTAAAGGCCGAAAAGAACATCAGGCAGATACTCCGTGACGGCTTGTAGCTGTGCTTTCAGACAGTAACAGTATAAACCGAAAAAACAGGAGGAAAAAATTATGTTTGAAAAATTACTGTCCTTAGAGGACAAATTCAATGAAATAAATGAAAAGCTCATGCAGCCCGAGGTTGTAAATGACAGCAGGCTTTACACTGAGCTTATGAAAGAGTATAAGACCCTGGAGCCTATAGCTCAGACCTTTGGCGAGTACAAAAAGGCAAAGGAGCAGTTTGAGGAAGCACAGGAGCTCCTCGATGCGGGCGGTCTTGATAAGGACTTCAAGGAAATGGTGCAGGCTCAGTATGAGGAGTCGAAGGACGAGATGTCAGAGCTTGAAGGAAAGCTCAAAATCATGCTCCTGCCAAAAGACCCGAACGATGAAAAGAATGTTATAATTGAAATCAGAGGCGGCGCAGGCGGCGAGGAGGCAGCTCTTTTTGCAGGCTCTCTTTTCCGTATGTATACTATGTATGCGGCATCGCAGGGCTGGCAGACAGAGGTTCTCAACGCCAACGAGACAGAGCTCGGCGGCTATAAGGAGATCACCTTCAATGTGTCGGGCTCGGGTGCATATTCAAGGCTCAAATACGAAAGCGGTGTTCACCGTGTTCAGCGTGTCCCCGAGACCGAGTCTCAGGGCAGAGTGCATACCTCAACCGTAACGGTTGCAGTACTTCCCGAGGCTGAGGACGTAGAGCTTGACATCAACGAAGAGAAAGACCTTAAAATAGATGTGTTCCGTTCCTCGGGAGCAGGCGGCCAGCATATTAATAAGACCTCATCTGCAATCAGGATAACCCACCTGCCGACAGGCATGGTAGTTGAGTGTCAGAATGAGCGTTCACAGTTCCAGAATAAGGCTAAAGCCCTGCAGATACTTCGTTCCAGACTTCTCGACCAGAAGCAGCAGGAGCAGGATAAGCAGATCGCAGATAACCGCCGTTCACAGGTCGGTACAGGCGACCGTTCCGAGAGAATACGCACCTACAATTTCCCTGAGGGACGTATCTCCGACCACAGAATAGGACTTACCATCTACAGACTTGAGCAGGTGCTCAACGGTGCTCTTGATGAGGTAATAGATGCTCTCGCAACAGCCGATCAGGCGGCGAAGCTCGCAGGAGAAAAAGACGATTAAGGAGGCAGATGCCTTGAAAACCGAAATACTCGGAATAGACGGCGCATCTCTGGACAGAGCAGCCGAGCTTCTTGCAGAGGGTCAGGTTGTTGCTGTGCCTACAGAGACAGTTTACGGCCTTGCAGCAAATGCCTTTGACGAAGCCGCTGTGCGAAAGATATTTGAGGCAAAGGGCAGGCCTGCCGACAATCCTCTCATAGTTCATATAGCCGATGTGTCTGAGCTTGAAAGGCTCTCGCCAAAGGTTCCCGAGCTTGCCTATGAGTGTGCAGAGCGCTTCTGGCCCGGACCTCTCACGATGATACTGCCGAAGGCTGATATAATACCCTCGGTAACAAGCGGAGGCCTTGACACAGTAGGTATCAGAATGCCTGCCGATAAAACCGCAAGAGCCGTTATAAAGCGCTGCGGCTTTCCTCTGGCAGCACCTTCTGCAAACCTCTCGGGAAGCCCCTCGCCGACAGCCTACCGCCATGTGTATGACGATATGAACGGCAGAGTTTCAGCCATTATTGACGGCGGCGACTGCTCTGTAGGAGTGGAATCAACGGTCATCTGCTTTGACGGCGATAAGATAAGAATTCTCCGCCCGGGCTTCGTTTCTCCCGATGACCTTGCCGAGGTCGCAGAAACAATAGTTGACAAGGGCGTTCTGGAGCAGCTTTCACCGGATGCGGTAGTGCGCTCCCCAGGAATGAAATATAAGCACTATGCCCCCAAGGCAGATGTGACTATAATAGACTCCGACCGTGACAGCTTTATCTCGTATGTCAGAAAAAATGCTGATGAGGCCACTATGCTTCTTGTGTTCAGTGAGGCTGACTGTCAGGGTCTGGATACAGGCTATGTCAGATACGGCGAGACCTCCGAGGAGCAGGCAAGAAGGCTTTTTACAGCACTTCGTACTCTTGACGAGCTGGGCGCCGAGCGTGTTTATGCACGCTGTCCCGAGAAAAGCGGAGTAGGTCTTGCAGTTTATAACAGACTGCTTCGTGCGGCAGGCTTCAAGGCGGTGAAGCTGTGAGTATCATCGTAGGACTTACAGGTCAGAGCGGAGCAGGCAAAAGCACCGTCAGTGAGACTTTCAGAGAAGAGGGATTTGTTATAATAGACTGTGACAGTGTAGCCCGTCAGGTCACGGAAGCAGGCTCGGAATGCAACAGGAAGCTTGCAGAGCATTTCCCCGACTGCTTTGATAAGGATTTCACTCTTGACCGTTCAAGAATGGCTTCGATAGTTTTCGCCGACAAGGAGAAGCTTGCACTGCTTGAGGAGATAGAGTTTAAGTTCATTACCAAAAGGATAAATCTGATGATAGAAGAACTGTCCGAAATTTCGGACTGTATTCTTCTTGATGCACCCACTCTTTTCGAGGCAGGAGTCGATAAGCTGTGCAGGGTGATAGTTGCGGTTGTCAGCGATGAAGAGCTTCGTCTTGAAAGGATAATGGAGCGTGACGATATAAGCCGTGAGGAGACTCTGAAGCGCTTTTCTTCACAGCATGATGAGGCTTTTTTCAGAGAGCACTGTGATTATGTGATAGATAATGACCGTGACCTTTCCCATGCTTTTTTACAGGCAAGAGAGGTCGCCCGACAAATAAAAGGAATGTTTAACTGATGCCACAAAGCACCAAAAGTACCGCTAAAAGACCCTCTCAGCAAAAGCGCTCAGGGGGAAAAAAGCGCAAAACAAAAAAGTATATAAAAAAAGGTCCGCTTATCTGCGCTTTGCTGATACTCGCAGCAGTGATCTCTCTGGTGATAATTCACCGAGAGGAAATCACAAAAGCCGTCAAGCAGCTGCCGCAGGCATTTACCTACCCGACCGATTACGAGGAGTATGTTCTTAAATACTCAAAAGAGTATGACTGTGACCCCGTGCTTGTGTTTTCGGTAATCAAGACGGAAAGCGGCTTTGACCCGAACGCAGTCTCCGAGGTCGGAGCAAGAGGTCTTATGCAGCTTATGGAAGATGCCTTTGAGTGGATAAAGTTCAGGCTTGACGATGACAGGGGCTACACCTTCGATGATGTGTTCGACCCTGAGCTTAATATTCAGTACGGCACATATTATCTGAGCTATCTGCTTGATAAGTATGACGGCTCCATAGAGCTTACCGCAGCGGCATATCACTGCGGAATGGGTATGGTAGACAGCTGGATAGAAAACGGAACTATCGACCCCGAGCATTTCCGCATCTCGGATATACCCGAGGAGAACGACCAGACTGCAAACTATGTTGACAAGATAATGAACGCTTATGAGCACTATAAGGATAAGCTTTCGTCAAGTCATGAAATAGCTGAACAATAATAAAAGGAGGAACTACAATGAGTGAAAAAGAAAAGTCACAGGCAGAGCTTCTCTCGGAGAAGATACTGTCCGACAAGAAAAATGCAGGTCTCAGAATGTCTGATGAGCAGATAGCTGAGGCTGACAAGTTTTGTGAGGGCTATAAGGCTTTCCTGAACACTGCAAAGACCGAGCGTGAGGCTGTTATCGAGGCTGTAAAGCAGGCAGAAGATGCAGGCTTCAAGCCCTTTGAAAAAGGAAAGAAGTATCAGCCGAATGATAAGTTCTATTATGTAAACCGTGAAAAGGCGATCATTCTCGGAGTTATGGGCAGCGAGGACATCGGCACAGGTGTGCGCCTTGCAGCTGCGCATATCGACTCCCCAAGGCTTGACCTCAAGCAGAACCCCCTCTATGAGGAAAAAGAGCTCGCCCTCTTCAAGACCCATTATTACGGCGGTATCAAGAAGTATCAGTGGCCGACTATTCCGCTGTCTCTGCACGGTGTTATCGTCAAGGCTGACGGCTCTAAAATATCTGTCGCTATCGGTGAAGACGAATCCGACCCTGTTTTCTGCATTACAGATATACTTCCGCACCTTGCAGACGAGCAGATGAGAAGACCTGCTCCCAAGCTTATTCAGGGCGAGGAGCTTAATATCCTTATCGGTTCACGCCCCTTCAAGGACGATAAGATCTCCAATAAGGTAAAGCTCAATATTATGGCTATCCTGAATGAAAAGTACGGCATTGTCGAGGACGATTTCATCTCCGCAGAGCTGGAAGCTGTTCCGCAGTTCAAGGCTCGTGACGTTGGCTTTGACAGAAGTCTGGTAGGCTCATACGGTCAGGACGACAGAGTGTGCGCATATACAGCTCTCAGAGCTATTCTTGAGTGCGACAGCCCGAAGAAAACCTGCCTTACTATCCTTACCGACAAGGAGGAAACAGGCAGCGACGGCAACACAGGACTTAACAGCTCATATCTGCCTTATTTCATTGCAGACCTTGCAAAGCCTTATGGTTATGAGGGCAGGGAAGTTATCTCTGTATCCGAGTGCCTCTCCGCTGATGTAAATGCAGCAGTAGACCCGACCTTCTCCTCTCCGTTTGAGATCAGAAACGCCTCTCAGATAAACTACGGTGTAGTAGCTACCAAGTTCACAGGTGCAAGGGGCAAATCGGGCACATCTGATGCATCTGCTGAGTTTGTCGGCAGGATAAGAAAGCTCTTCGATGACAACGAGATCGTATGGCAGACAGGTGAGCTCGGCAAGGTAGATGCAGGCGGCGGCGGAACAGTTGCCCAGTATATCGCAAACCTTGACTTCGATGTAATTGATGTCGGAGTTCCGGTTCTTTCTATGCACGCTCCCTTTGAGCTGACCTCAAAGCTTGATGACTATATGGCATTTAAGGCATTCTGCGTTTTCTTCGCTGATTGAATGTAAAAAATGCAAGCTGTATTAGTTTGATATTTGTACAAAGTGGCGAAATTTGTTCATATTTATTGTATTTTCTTGACATATATTTAAGAATATGTTAATATTTATTTGCATACGAAAACGTTTGTTATTATATGTAAAGGGGAATGATAATTATGAAAAAGTTTGTTGCAATGGTACTCGCAGCAGTTACCTGCTGTCTTATGCTCGTAGGCTGCGGCGACAGCAAGTATATCGGAAAGTATACTGCTGAAATGATGGGTCAGAAGGCTACGCTTGAACTCAAGGATGACCACAAGGCATCGTTTATGGGCGAGTCAGGCGGAAAATGGGAGGTCAAGGACGACAAGATCGTTGTTACATCTGATGACAGTGATGAAGATGGCGAAATGGAATTCACTATCAATGATGACGGCGACCTTGAACTGACCGAAAGCGGCATTACCGTTACTTTTGAGAAGGAAGACTGATAATACGTTCTTTCATGCACCCTGTGCTTAGCGGCACAGGGTGTTTTTTGTCGTGAATATGTCGGGACAAAGCCTCATAGATTGTAATATATCTGAACGGAGGCTGTCTGATGAAAAAACAAGGCTTTATAAAGGGCTCTGCAATACTGATGATAATGATAGCTGTAACAAAGGCGCTGGGTATACTTTACAAGGTTCCGCTGACGATACTGCTTGGCGGAGGCGGCATGGGTCATCTGTCGGCGGCAATGTCAGTATTCACGCCTGTGTTTGCGGCGGCAGTTTCGGGGATAACTCCTGCTGTAGCAAGACTTACGGCAGAAAACTGCGCACTCGGGCGATATGAAAACATGAGAAAAACACGTCGGGTCGCTCTGAGAGTGTTTCTGCTTGCGGGAACTGTCGGCTGTTTTCTTCTTATCGCAGGAGCTGTACTGCTTTCACGGCTGAAGCCTTCGCAAGCTGACCTTCCTGCGGTAATGTGTGCCGCACCTACGCTTATTTTCTGTGCTCTGATGTCAGTTGAGAAGGGCTACTACGAGGGACTATCAAATATGCTCCCCACAGCTGCAGGAGAGATAGCAGAATCGGCTCTGAGGCTTATTTGCGGTCTGGGTCTTGGTTACACAGCAGGGAAGGTCTTATGCCTCTCCTCGGAGCTCTGTGCCGCTGCTGCGGTGCTCGGGACCTCTGTTGCCTCTATGTTTGGCTGTGTATTCATATTTTCTCTGACATTAAGGCACGGTGACGGTGTTACAAAGGAGCAGCTTCTCTCCGACCCTGTTACTGACAGCGGCCCGAGGATTGCTTCAAGACTTATTCGTATTGCCGCACCTGTAGCATTTACAACAGTTGTGAACACCCTGACAGGTCTTATCGACCTGCTTACAATACCAAACGGTCTTTCATCAGCGGCAGAGCGTTCTCCACACCTGTTTGACAGGCTCACTGCCGCAGGCATAGCACCCTCGGAGATGCCAAACTTTATTTACGGCTCATATACGGCTCTTGCCCTGACGGTTTTCGGGCTTGTTCCCACAGTAACGGGTATGCTCTCAAAAAGCCTTTTGCCCGAGATAACCTCAGCGTATGCCTCTCATGACAGAAAGGGTATGTCGAGGGCACTGTCAAGGCTGATAACAGCGGCAGCACTGATTTCAATGCCGCTTGGTGCGCTTATAGCAGCCTGCCCCGAGGGCATACTCGCTTTTTTGTTCGGCTCACGGGAAATGGAGATATATTCCTGCGAGAAGGCCTTTATGATACTCGGTGCTGCTGCAGTTTTTTCGGGGCTGTCCGCACCTTGCTTTGCAGTGCTGCAGCTATTGTCAAAGCCCTCGGTAAGTGTAGGGATAATGCTCGGAGGTTCCGCAGTAAAGCTGTCGCTGAATGTGCTTCTTATCCCGATACCTGCCTTTGCATTCACAGGGGCGGCAATTTCAACGGCAGCGTCATCGCTTTACATACTGGTGCTGTGCCTGATAAGGCTGTGCTCGCTTACTTACGGCGAGCTGAAACCGCTGAGACTGCTTGTGAAGCCGTTTTATGCAGGGCTTTTGTGTTTGTCAGCAGCGTTCATCAGCCCAAGGCTTACAGAGAGGTTAAACTGCTGCAGTAATGGGAGAATTCAACTTTTGGCGGTATTGTCAATTAGCTGTATGGTGTATGTGGTGTCTTTGATATTATTGTGCGAAATGCCGAAAAATGCTTTTAATGGGTCAATTTTCAAAAAAAAGCGGTAAAGGACTTGAAATTTTGAGCAAAATAGGTTATTATTAATAAAGGCAAATGATAGGTTCATTTGCAGACTGCTTGAAAGGTATGGTCTTTTGGAAAACGAGTATGCAGAGCTGCTTTCTAAGGAGAGCTATGGTATAAATGATCTGGTAGAGATCGTGAGAATACTCAGGAGTGAGAACGGCTGTCCCTGGGATAAGGTGCAGACGCATAAGACTATCAAGAAGGATTTTCTCGAAGAGGTTTATGAGGTCATGGAAGCGATTGACCTTGACAGCCCTGAGATGATGAGAGAAGAGCTTGGTGACGTTCTGCTGCAGGTTGTTTTTCATTGTGTACTGGAGACTGAGGTCGGGCATTTCGGGCTGTCTGAGGTCACAACGGATATATGCAGGAAGCTCATTGTGAGACATCCTCATGTGTTTGGTGATGTTCAGGCTGATACTGTAGATAAGGTGCTGACTAACTGGGATTCAATAAAGAAAGAGACCAAGGGTCAGGAAACATATACGCAGACGCTTGAGAGCGTTCCGAAGAATTTCCCTGCGCTCATGAGGGCTCAGAAGCTTGTAAAGAGGGCTGACAGGGCAGGAGTTGAGACAGGCGGAGTACAGGAGCTGAGTTCAAGAATCGGCGAGCTTGCAGGACAGGTTGCCGAGAGAGACGAAGCAGGCAGCAGAGAAGAGGCTGTAAAGGCTCTGGGACAGATGATGTTTGAGTGTGCTGCACTTGCAAGGGCACTTGATGCTGACGCAGAGGAAACGCTTACAGATGAGAATAATGCGTATATAGAGCGCTTCAGGCAGGCAGAGGAACAGTCAAGGCAAAATGGGTCTGATATAAGACTCTGAGCATAGATTTCGCGTAAGGCGAGTAAAAAGTAAATAATGGACTAAGGTCCGATTAAAATGGAGGTAAAAAACAATGACAAAGGCAGAACTTATCAGCGCAATCGCAGCTAAGGGTGACTATTCTAAGAAGGACGCAGAGAAGGCTCTTGCAGCTGTAACAGAGGCTATTACTGATGCACTTGCAGCAGGCGACAAGATTTCTCTCGTAGGCTTTGGTACTTTCTCTGTAAAGGACAGAGCAGCTAAGACTTCTATCAACCCAAGAACTAAGGAGAAGATCAACGTTCCTGCTAAGAAGGTTCCTGCATTCAAGGCTGGAAAGGCTTTCAAGGACGCTGTAAATAAGTAATTTATGCGAGACCTGACCTCTAGTAGGTCAGGTCTTTTTTTATGGAAAGGAGAATATATGAGACTTGATAAGTATCTCAAGGTCACAAGGCTCATAAAAAGGCGTACAGTTGCCAATGAGGCCTGCGATGCAGGCAGAGTGACCGTAAATGACAAGGTCGCAAGGGCTTCCTATGATGTTAAGGTCGGAGATGTTATCACTATCTCTCTTGGAACAAGACCCATAACCGTAAAGGTGCTCGGAGTGAATGAGGTCGTCAGAAAAGAAGAGGCGGCTCAGTACTATGAGGTAATAGGATAAAAAAACGGCATCCGCTTTTCGGATGCCGTTTGTGTTTGTTAGCAGTTATACCTGAGTGCTTCCTGTAATCTGCTTGATATCGCCGAGGTCAATATCATCAAGATCATAGTTCAGGTCAAAGCCGTAGTCATAATCATCATCATCATCATAGTCGTAATCATAATCATCATAGTCATCTACGATGTAGTTGCCTGCTCCGCTGCCGAAAAACTTGTTATAGAGATCCTCACCAACTACAGACTTGATGTTCTCAAGGAACTTATCAGTATCTACAGTATCAAGGAATTCGTTTCTTGAAGCCTCATCAGTGATGTCATAAATCTTGCCCGACGGAACAGTAACTTCCTTAACATCGGTCTTCTTGCCCTCAAAGCTGAAAGCAATGAAGTCTTCGCCGTTGTAGCCTGTATCAACTGTCAGGTTCATTTCGTCTTCGCTTGTGCTTGTGATTACCTCCAGCCAGCCTGAAACAGGAGTACCGTCCATATCAGCACTGCCGTCAATTCTGATTGAGCCGCCGTTAGGACCAACATTTGTAAGTGTGAGCTTGCCCTCTACAGCGTCATCATCAATATCGGATTTAAGCTCGAAGCTTCCGTTAGTAACTCCGTCCTCTTCCTCAGCAGCACCAACAATAGTAAGGCTTCCGTTGTCCGCATAAGCCATATTGAAGTCAACAGCAGTAACAGTACCGGTAAGAACAGTCTTGCAGTCCATTACAAAGCCTTCCTGATCTATCTTGAAGCCTGCGGGTATATCCTGATTGAAGTAAACATCAAAGGAGAACAGCTCGCCTGTATCCTTGACGCTGCCGCCATATTCTTCCATGAGCTTGTCGATAAAGTCGCTGTAGCTGATGCCAAGATTTGTTCCCTGAGATGCAGCGGTTGTTGAAATCTGCTCATACAGATCTGAAAGATACTGGTCATTCTTAGCCTGCTCAAGGACAGCCTTCAGCATATTGTAAAGGTCATTTCCTGTGAGTGTATAGGTCTTTGTAGTATAGCTGTACTCATAGCCGCTGATGTCACCGCTTACATCATCGCCGTCCTTGCCCTCGGGGAAGTTATCAGCTATAGCCTGAGCATATCCGCTGAGGCTTTCTGTCATAGCAGCAGGATCAAACTGCAGTGAGCCTGCCATCTGCTCAAGCTGAGAGAAGTCAAATTTCTGAGTAAGCTGACTCTGAGCCTCAGACATAAGCTCCTCATAGTTTACGGACATATAAGAATCTGTAAGCTGAGGTATCTGCACATAGGCATTGCCTGTGTCTCTGTCAATTACAGCGTTGAGCGATACAAGATCATTATCATTATAAAGCAGCGACAGATCAGCGGAAGCCTTGTTTCCGTCCTGATTTGCATTTGCAGTAAATGCAATGCTGCCCATATCATTTATACCTGAAAGCTTCTTAAAGCCTTCGCCGAAGGTAATTGCAGCCTTAGCATCATAAGAAAAGTCAAGCTCACCCTTGAGAGCCTTCTCGGCATTCTCAACAGCCTCGGTAGTAGTTGCAGCATTGAAGCCGTCAGTCAGCTTCTCAACAGGGCTTACAACCTCAGTTGATGACTTCTTGGAGCTCTTTGAATCGCTGTCCTTATTAACAAGCACATATCCGACTGCTGAGCCTGCAACAGAAACACCCAGTACTCCTGCAAGGACAGGTGTAAGAAGTTTTGTCTTAACCATAATAACTCCTCCTTAAGTTTTACTCGTATATGTTTTTCTGATCATTTTCAAGACCGATAAAAGTCTATTATCTTACAGATAAACTATAACATACATTTACTTACTTGTCAACAGCAATAAGGTTACAATTACGGTTACGAATCAGAGTATTTATGCACATATCTCACAAATTATTAATATATTTATACTGCAAAACAACAAAAGAGACTGCTGAAAGCTCAGCAGTCTCAGTCTGTCGATAAACTCAAAATAGTGCAGATTTTGCCTCGTCAGGTCTGGACATTACGTCCAGACAGCCTCGGCTTGTTGGGAGAGG
>CAMMYU010000035.1:0-9093 GCA_946528545.1 uncultured Ruminococcus sp. | reverse complement strand
TGGCAGGCGCTGCAAACGGCATGAAGAAGTACGGCGAGGATGACGGCAACGATGCTTATATTTACGCTGCTGTCAGAAATATCCTCTACAGAAAAGGCAAGAGCGTTGAGATGCTGGTTTCCTATGACCCTTCATTCACTCTTATGGGTGAATGGTTCAAGCAGCTCTACGGCGAGAGCGAGGGCAAGGACAGCAAGGGTATTTTCCCGTCGGCTGCTACCTTCTCGACCGACCTTCATTCACTGGGTCAGTTCATTCAGGACGGCTCCAAGATCATGTTTGAGACTGTTGTACATATAAACACACCGAAGTCTGACCTGTTCCTTGAGCCTGATGAGGCTAACCTTGACGGACTTAACTTCCTGACAGGACAGAATATGTCGGTAGTAAATGAGAGAGCTTATCAGGGTACTATACTTGCTCATACCGAGGGCGGAGTACCGAACCTTGTGCTTGAGCTTGATGACTGCTCTGAGGAGACACTCGGTGAGCTTATTTACTTCTTTGAGAAGGCTTGTGCGGTTTCGGGATATATGCTCGGTGTAAACCCATTCGATCAGCCCGGCGTTGAGAGCTATAAGAAGAATATGTTTGCTCTTCTCGGCAAGCCCGGTTATGAAGACGCAAAGGCTGCTCTTGAAGAGAAGCTGGGTTAAGTAGATATGAGCAGCTGAAAGGTTTGCTCTTAAAATATAGCTATTAAGCGGAACGGAGAGATTTTTATGATCAATTTAATTCCAGGAAAAAAAGGCACAGGAAAGACCAAGGTACTCGTTGAAGCTATCAAAAAGGCTGCCGAGAATGCTACAGGTAATGTTGTCTGCATCGAAAGAGGTATGCAGCTGACATACGATCTGCCGCACAAGGTAAGACTTGCAGATGCTGAAGAGTACGGCATTAACAGCTTTGACTCGTTCTACGGTTTTGCTGCAGGTTTCCTTGCAAGCAATTACGATATTCAGGAAATGTTTGTTGACGGTATTCTCAAGATCGGCGGAAGAGATTACGAGGCTCTCGGAAATATGCTCGAAAAGCTCGCTATCCTCACCAAAGACGTAAACGTTACAATGACAGTATCGGCTGACCCCGAAGAGCTGCCTGCTAAGGTTAAGGCTTTCCTTAAGTAAGAAAAACGGCGGAGATCGGCATTTAACGGGCGGTCTCCGCAGAATTTTTCAAAAAAGCTATTGACAAATCGCTTAAAATGGTTTATAATCGAAATGTTGTGAGGTGCGAAAATGACTATTGATCTGAGAGATATCTTTGAGCAGGTCATACTGGGATTTGATTTTGAGGGAGAAATCCTGCAGGATGAGTTTCCTGCTTTTGCTTATCCCCTTATCGGACCGATCAAATTGTATGGACACGTTTCAACCAACGCCGGTATTGTTACGCTAAAGCTCAGGACTGAGTTCAGTGCAGGGCTTGTTTGTGACAGATGCCTGGCACAATTCGAACGTGAATTTAACTATGATTTCGAGCATACCCTTGTCAGAAGGATCGCAGGAGAGTATTCCGACGAATACATTGAATGCGTTGATGACAAGCTCGATGTTACCAAACTGGCCGGTGACGATATACTGCTCGAAATGCCCACTAAGATACTTTGCAGAGAGGACTGCGAGGGTATCAGTTACGACTTTGTTTTAGAGAGTAACATTTAATTAAGACTGTACGAACGGCATATTAAGCCGACAGTAATCAACGAGGAGGGTTTTTGAAATGGCAGTACCGAAGAGAAAAGTCTCTAAGGCTAGAAGAGACAAGAGACGTTCAAACGTTTGGAAGCTTGACGCACCTGCGCTCAGCAAGTGCTCTAACTGCGGCGAGCTCACTGCTCCCCATAGAGTCTGCAAGAACTGCGGCTTCTATAAGGGTGTTGAGGTCATCAAGGTAGTTGAGGACTAATTGGACCAATGATCCAAAGGCACAGCTTTTGCGTTTGAGTTCGCGGCTGTGCTTTTTTTGTGTCCGAAAATTTCAAAAAGGACTTGACACAGATTAAAAGCTGTGTTATAATGATGTACTACCCTGAGGGAGGTGTTATTCGTGGCAATTGATAAGAAGGGTACTAAGCAGATAGCTGACAACAGAAAAGCAAGACATGATTATTTTGTACTTGAGCAGATTGAGTGCGGAATTGAGCTGGTTGGCACTGAGGTCAAGTCTATCAGGGCAGGAGGTGTAAACCTCAAGGACAGCTGGTGCGCTATCGAAGACGGTCAGATGTGGGTAAAGGGTATGCACATCTCGCCTTATGAACACGGAAACATCTTTAATAAAGACCCGAGACGTGAAAGAAGGCTGCTGCTCCACAAGAGGGAGATAATGAGGCTTCTCGGCAGCGTCAAGCAGGAAGGGCTGACACTTATTCCGCTGTCACTTTATTTTAAGGGAAGCAGAGTAAAAATGGCTCTGGGTGTATGCAAGGGTAAGAAGCTGCATGATAAGCGTCAGGATATGGCGAACAAAGCAGCACAAAGAGATATTGAAAGAGCTTTGAAGTCTCAGAATGGGTAAGTTCCCTATTATACGGGGATGCAATGGTTTCGACGGGGATCGAGAAGCACGATAAGCGAGTAGAGGAGCGCAACCTCTTAAAACGGCGCACGTTTTAAAATTAGACGACAACGATAATTTTGAACTGGCTGCTGCCTAAGCGCAGTGCCCGTCTTGCCTGAGAGTACCACGGCTCGGGATAAGGCGTCGATCAGTGGTGAACGTCATTCGGTGACGGCTGTAGCCGCTTGATGTATTACAGTCTACCGAGCGAGCAGGCGTGTCAGTTTGCCTGCCGCAAGGGAATCTGCAAATAACTGACTAAACTCGTAGAAATTCGTTCGGAACGGTTTTCGGACAGGAGTTCGATTCTCCTCATCTCCATGCAGCGCTTTCCGCTTAATGCGGAGGGCGCTTTTTTTCATTGCCCGAACCGAATTCTAACGAAATTTATAAAATTTTCTTAAAACGTATTGTAATTTTAGATGTTTTGTGGTATACTATATAAGATGTTACTGCTAAACGCAGAACTATCGGCTCAGGCCGAAATAAAACTACGGAGGTATCACTATGAAAACTTACAAATGCAAGGTTTGCGGAAAAATATTTGAGGTAGAAGACGGTGTAACACCTGTCTGTCCTGTTTGCAAGAAGTCGGGCGATGATCTTGAGCTGCTTGAGGAGGCTCCCAAGAAGGAGAACCGCTATGCAGGTACTCAGACCGAGAAAAACCTTGAGACTGCTTTCGCAGGTGAGTCTCAGGCAAGAAACAAGTACACCTATTTCGCATCAGTTGCTAAGAAGGAAGGCTTTGAGCAGATAGCTGCTCTGTTCCTCAAAACTGCTGACAACGAGAAGGAGCACGCTAAAATGTGGTTCAAGGAGCTGGGCGGCATCGGAACAACCGCTGATAACCTTACAGCTGCCGCTGAAGGCGAGAACTACGAGTGGACCGATATGTACGAGGGCTTTGCAAAGACCGCTGAGGAAGAGGGCTTCCCTGAGCTGGCTGCTAAGTTCCGTGCAGTAGGTGAGATCGAAAAGCACCATGAGGAGCGCTACCGTGCTCTGCTTCACAATGTTGAGGCTCAGGAGGTATTCAAGAAGAGCGAGGTCAAGGTCTGGGAGTGCAGAAACTGCGGTCATATCGTAGTTGGTACTCAGGCACCTGATGTATGCCCTGTATGTGCTCATCCGCAGAGCTACTTTGAGGTTCGTGAAGAGAATTACTGATTGAAATAATAACAGCTTCTCCGCATTTTACGGGGAAGCTGTTTCTTTATATTATAATGCCCTCAAGGTGGTCGCACTCATGCTGGATTATCTGTGCTGTAAAGCCTGAGTATGAGCGCTTCTGCTTTCGGAAGGATTCGTCAAGGTACTCAACGGTGATGTTCATATACCGTGTGGTTTTGCGCTCCCCGATAAGGGAAAGACAGCCTTCCTCGGTCTCGTAAGGCAGCTGCTTTTTGATGATCTGCGGATTTATCATCACGGTATCGCCGCTTTCTTCCGTGAAAATTATAATCCGCTTGCTGACACCTATCATATTAGCTGCCATGCCGACACAGCGCTCATGGTTGGCCCTCAGCGTGTCTTTAAGGTCATTGATGACTTCTCTGTCCTTATTAGTTGCCTTCTCAGACTTTATTCCAAGAAATTCCGTATCCTTAACTATCTGCCTTATCATCTGTGAGCCCCCTTGTATACGAAAAAAAGCCGCCCTTTTACAGAACGGCTTTAGTTTGCTCTTATCATTTCTCTACGATGAAATCCTTGATCTCAGCGAAGAACTTGTCAGCATCATCAGTATGAGCTGTCAGCTGGATAGGGCTGGAAAGGTCAAGGCTGAATATACCCATGATAGACTTTCCGTCTACAGCATATCTTCCCGAAGCAAGGTCAACATCAAAGTCGTGCAGCGACACGATGCTTACGAACTTCTTAACGTCATTGATAGATTCGAGCATGATTTTTGTCTTTTTCATAACAATTCCTCCTTAAAATAAGAAAACTATGTTTTTCAGGGTTTCGGAGAGCTCAAACTCCGCATCCCTTGCCGATCTCTTTATCGGCTTCAATATAACCTCGTAGGTTTTCTCCCTACAAGCCCTATTATAATCACTTTTTTGATTTTGTCAAGGGATATTTGCAAAAAAAAATAAAATATGGTACAATGTTTAATAAGTACAAAAGAATCAATTTCGTTTTATGCGTTTTGCACAATCCGAATATTAAATATTTGTGCATATCATACATTAAAAAGCTGATACTCAAACTATCAGCCCAAGGAGATATAATGAAGGCTTTTTACTACACCTTCGGCTGTAAGGTAAACAGCTATGAAACTGAAAACATCAGAGAAGCAATGAAAAAGCTCGGTTACGAAGATACCGACACACCCTCAGAGGCTGAGGTCTGCATAGTAAATTCGTGCGCTGTGACAGGCGAGGCAGTCTCAAAGTGCAGACAGCTTTTAAGAAAGCTGAGAAGAGAATCGCCCTCTGTGGTGATAGCCCTTGCAGGCTGCTATGCTCAGGCTTTTGCTGATGAGAGCAAGGCTCTGCCAGAGTGTGACATTATAGTCGGCTCACGGAATAAAAGCGAGCTTCCCTCCCTGATAGTGCAGTTTCTTAATAACAGAGAAAAAGAGGTATCTATCATTCCTCATCAAAAGGGACAGGGACTTGAGCCTATGCAAAACCTTGGTGATGACCGTAAGACCCGTGCCTTTATCAAAATTCAGGACGGCTGCGATCAGTACTGCACCTACTGCATCATACCCTTTGCAAGGGGTCATATCTGTTCAAAAAAGCCCGAGGACATAGCGGCCGAAACTCAGCTTCTTGTTCAAAGCGGTCATAAGGAAATAATTCTCACAGGGATAAATATGTGCTGCTACGGAAAAGACCTCGGAGATATACGTCTGCCGGACGCTGTAAAGGCTGCCTGCTCGGCTGAGGGCGACTACAGAGTGCGGCTAAGCTCTCTTGAGCCTGAACTGCTGACAAGCGGAGATATAAAAGCTCTGGCTGAAAATGACAGGCTTTGTCCGCATTTTCACCTGTCACTGCAAAGCGGCTGTGACAGGACTCTCAAACGCATGAACAGGCATTATAACTCTGCTCAGTATGCTGAGATCGTAGGGCGGCTGCGTGAGGCTTTTCCGAATTGTGCCATAACTACCGATGTAATGTCAGGCTTCCCTGGTGAGAGCGATGAAGATCACAGACAGTCGCTTGAATTTGTGAAGAGTATCGCTTTTGCGGGCGGACACGTTTTCCCGTATTCAAGGCGGAAGGGCACTGCTGCTGACCGCTTCCCAGAGCAAATAGAACAGCACATCAAAAATGAACGTGCAAGAGAGCTCCGTGAGGTGATAAAGGCATCACAGCTTGAATATAACCGTTCTCAGATCGGAAAAACTGTACGGGTGCTGTTCGAGCGTGAGAACTCGGAGGAGTTTCACAGAGGGCACAGCCCTGAATATGTTAATGTTCGCACAGAACGAAAAACCTCGCAGAGCTTATGGCGGTGCTTTGCAGACGTTCTGATAAGCTCGGCAGATGAAAACGGCTGCTTCGGCGAGATAGTTTAGGAGGATACTATGAAAATCACCTTGACAGAAAGAATAAAAAAGCCTTTTGCTGTGATAATGCTTCTGATATGCGTTTTGGTAATGCTTTCTGCCTGCGGAGCTTCCTGGGCTGATGATGAGGACACAGCACTAAGCTCTCGGGCGGCTGTTATAACCACATCAAAAAAGCAGGAGACTGAAAGCACATCTGCGGTTACAACAACTACAGCGAAGCAGACTTCTTCAAAAGAAGAGACTGCAACGGTAACGGAAGAGAAAAAAGAGTACGTTGAATACTGGTTCAGAACTAAAAAGCTCAGAGACTCCCACTATGAAAAGCATGGGATCGAAATGGGCTTCGCTTCGGCTGATGAGTACAGAAAGGCCGCCAGCGATGTCATCAATAACCCCGATGCGCTCACAAAAATTGAGAAAGAGGACGGAGATACCTGCTACTATATTGAAGCTACCGATGAGTTTGTAGTGCTCTCTACTGACGGATACATAAGAACCTACTTCAACCCGGGCGGAAAAGACTATTTTGACAGGCAATAGTACTTTACTTTTAGAGGAAACTATGGTATAATTAATATACTTTTATAATGAACGTAAATAATTTGAGAAGGAGGACAATCATGCCCAACACAAAAGAACTTAAAGACAAATTCTGTGAGATCTACAAAGAGAATATCACAAGGCCGGGCTCAGAAAAGCTTCTGAATTTTCTTCTGTCCGAGAACAGTGATTTTTTCACTGCGCCTGCGTCAACAAGATTCCATAACTCTTTTGAGGGGGGACTTTGTGAGCACAGCATTCATGTGTATGAGTGCCTGAAAGGCTACCTTGAGGGTCAGAGAGCGAAAGAAGAATATGAGCTTGAATACCCGGATGAGTCTATCGCTATCGTTGGACTGCTCCACGATATCTGCAAGGTGAACCTTTACCGCACAAGCTACAGAAACGCCAAGAATGAGCGAGGCGAGTGGGAGAAAGTACCCTACTATGAGTATCATGAAACGCTCCCCTACGGTCACGGCGAGAAGTCGGTTTACATAATCTCAAGCTATATGAGACTGACCCGTGAGGAAGCTATGGCTATTCGCTGGCACATGGGCTTTTCGGGAGAGGAGAACAAGAATAATATAGGTCTTGCTCTGGAGATGTTCCCTCTTGCACTGGCGGCAAATATCGCTGATATGGAGGCTACCTTCCTGCTGGAGGGCGGACATCAGTGAGAATTCTGATAGATGCTGACGGCTGCCCCGTTGTTAAGGAGGCAGTCAGCGCAGCAAAAAAGCATGGACTTGCGTGCATTATTATCGCAGATACGGCTCACTTTTTTGAGTCTGACTATGCTGAGGTCATAACGGTTGACAAGGGCGCTGACAGTGCAGACCTAAGACTGGTGAACCTTGCCGTTAAGGGAGATATCGTGGTCACTCAGGATCACGGACTTGCGGCACTTTGCTTATCTAAGGGCACTAAGGTCATAGACCAGAACGGAATGGAGATAAATGACTTTAATATAGATGCTCTTTTGCAGTCACGGTACAATTCAAAAAAGCTCAGAAATGCAGGTGTCAGGCTGAAAGGACCTGCTAAGAGAACAGCTCAGCAGACCCGTGACTTTATTGAAAAGCTTGAAAAACTTATAGATACTGAAAGAAAAGAGGACTAATAATGAACATTGATAAAATACTTGATGAGCTTACACTTGAAGAGAAAGCAGCTTTGTGCTCGGGAATGGATTTCTGGCATACACAGTCTATTGAAAGACTGGATATACCCCCCGTGATGGTTTCTGACGGCCCTCACGGACTTAGAAAAATGGCTGATGACGGCGAAAACCCGAATGATTCGATTAAGGCTGTATGCTTCCCGACTGCGGCTGCTCTTGCCTGCTCTTTTGACAGAGAGCTTTTGGAAACGCTCGGAAAGGCACTCGGCGAGGAATGTGCTGCTGAAAAGGTAACGGTTATTTTAGGACCGGGCTGCAATATCAAGCGCTCTCCCCTTTGCGGAAGAAACTTTGAGTACTTCTCCGAGGACCCGTATCTGGCAGGTCAGATGGCGGCATCGCATATTAAGGGAGTTCAGAGCAAGGGCATTGGCACTTCTCTCAAGCACTTTGCTATGAACAATCAGGAAACAAGACGTATGAGCTGCAGTGCAGAGGTCGATGAAAGAACGTTCAGAGAGCTTTATCTTGCGGCATTTGAAGCTCCCGTAAAGGAGTCAAAGCCCTGGACTGTGATGTGCTCATACAACAGGATAAACGGAGTTTATTCGTCACAGAACAAGTATCTGCTGACTGATATTCTCAGAGATGACTGGGGCTATGAGGGCCTTGTAATGAGCGACTGGGGCGCAGTTGATGACAGACCTCTCGGAATTGAGGCAGGACTTGACCTTGAAATGCCTACAAGCAACGGAAAGAACGATGTGCTCATCGTTGAGGCTGTAAACAGCGGAAAGCTCTCCATGGAGAGCCTTGATAAGTGCGTAAGAAGAGTGCTGGAGCTCATAAACAGAGCCGAAGAGGCTGACAGCACCGCTGTATGGGATAAGGAGAAGCATCATCAGCTGGCGGCAAAGATTGCTGCCGAGTGTGCTGTACTTCTCAAAAATGAGGATAATATACTTCCGCTTGATACTTCAAAGAAGATAGCATTTATCGGAGAGTTCGCTCAGAAGCCAAGATTTCAGGGCGGCGGAAGCTCGCATATAAATTCGTTCAAGATCACATCGGCACTTGATGCGGCAGCTGAGTATGCTGATGTTACATACGCTCAGGGCTTTATAACCTCTGAGGACAAGACTGATGAAAAGCTCCTCGCTGAGGCTGTCGAGACTGCTAAGAAGAGTGATATTGCTGTTATCTTTGCAGGTCTGCCCGATTCGTTTGAGTCTGAGGGCTTCGACAGAAGGCACATGAGAATGCCCGAGTGTCAGCTTGAGCTTATCAGAAAGGTCAGGGAGGTTAATGAGAATATAGTTATCGTTCTGCATAACGGCTC
>CAMMYU010000034.1:0-3709 GCA_946528545.1 uncultured Ruminococcus sp. | reverse complement strand
CGTCGCCGTCGTGAATAGGGATAGCAGGCATTGCAGGCATCTGACCGCCGAACTTTGTTGCTACGCCGTTCTGAAGCTCTGCCTGGATCTCTCTGTCGATGTTTGCCTTTGTTACAGTGTCACTCTTAGGAAGCAGAACAGTTACCTGATACTTAGGATCCCCACCGTTCTGGTTAGCTCTGGGCTCGAATACGTTTACATAGGAGAGGCGTACTTCTCCTGTTACGATAGTGTTTGACATATTGATAGTCCTCCTTGATTACTTAAAGTCTTCCGCTGCGGACGTCCCCTGGACGTATGCAGCTCTTTTGTCTGAGATCGGTGCAAGCGCAGGCTTGCCCTTGGACTTCTCGACGAGATCCGAGAAGCTGTCCGTGAATACCTTCTTGCCGAGCAACTTCTCAAGTGCTGCAGGCGAGAGAACCTTACGCTCATAGGCGAGGTCGCTGCTCTGTCCGATAGACTCAAGACGCTTCGGCACGTCGTCAGGATTGATAAAGGCTCTTGTGCCTCTGCCCTCGACTGCCTTCCAACCGCTGAGCTCACCGCCGTCGAGGATCTTGGCGAGTGCATACTCCTTGAGGTCCTCGTACCATGCTACGAGCTGCGCTCCCTTTGTGAGAGCTTCCGCGAGCTCTGTATCGTTAAGCATAGGATCCGTAGCGGTCGGATCGTTGTCGGGCTTTCTGAACTCATACTGTGCAAGCGCAAGGTTGTCCGCAGCACGCTTCTTGCAAGTCGCTGCGACCTTGCAGAACCTGCAGTGCTCACCGCTCTTGAACTCTCCCTGGCCGTTGAACGCGAGCTGAGCTGTGGGCTGTATAGAGAAGCCCCATGCGAGGAGATCGGCGGTGCTTATCGACCAGTCGTCAATATTGCTAAGTCTCGGCTGTACGATATGCAGCGTTACCTTATTGAAGCTGTATATGAGGCCGAACTTGCTGATAGCTCCGAGGGCGTAAAGTTTGAGCTGAGAGTTGTCCTCAGGTGAGACAAGTACGCCCTTGCCGTACTTAAAGTCGATCACATGAAGCTCATCGCCGAACAGTATCAGGCAGTCGGCCGTGCCGGAGCCCTCAGGGGCGAATGTGCTGTAGTCGACCTGCTCCTCGACTCTGATCGTAGGCGGCCCGTTGAAACTTGTAGCGATCTTCTTTATGTAGTCGAGATACTCCTCGGTGTATCCGTCCATTTCGGGCTGATACAGCGGATCACTCTTGAGCTTCTTGAGCTTAGCGGTGGTAGACCGCTTAGGTATGGCAGATATATAGCCTCTGAGCTTGATCTCACACATTGCATGGGCGAGTGTACCCTCAGCTGCATAGCTGCTTTCCTTGTCATCTGCTCCTGCATTGAGCTTAGCGGAAGGTGGACAGTTAAGCCACCTTGCCGAAGAGCTTGCAGAAAGGAGCGCGTGCGTTCCTGGCATTACAGTACACCTCCGAGAGAGCGCAGGCCGTTAGCGAACTCACCGTATCTTGCCTGGGGGAGCTCTGCAAGTGAGCTGACGCCGAAGGAAGCAATGAGCTTCTGGAGATCTGCGAGCTTGCCAGAGTCAGCGAGCGGACCGCAAGCGGCCTGCAGCTGAGCTATAGAATACATCGGAGCCGATGTCGGAGCTCCTGTTACCTGGGGCGGAGCCTGTGTCTGAGGCTGCGCTTGAGGAGGCTGCTGCGGCATGGGCTGCGCTGTATACGCAGGTGCTCCGGTATACACAGGAGCCTGAGGAGCAGCAGGAACAGGAGCAGGTGCGTTGTTGTAAGGAGATCCACCGAACTGCTGCACAGCGGTCTGCGCGGGGGCTGTCTGCACGGCGGGCATAGCCGCAGGAGCAGGTGCCTCTACCTTATAAGGGTACTCGTTGGACAAGAGGGCGATCACCTTTTTCGCCGACTCTGTTGTTACCTGGATAGTCATCTCGAATGTCTTCTCGTTCATAATTATTTACCTCCGTATTGATTATATTTGTACACCATTTGCAGGTGTCACCTATGATTTCAATGCTGCCGCAGTAAGGGCAGTGCTTAGGATGAGCGCCCATTTAGCTTCACCCTACGTATCTTGGCCATGATCTCCGGGATCGTATTCTTTACACGGAGTAAGCCGACAATGTGGCAGGTTATTTCGCGGTAACTTCCTCTGTCGTGCATCTCCTTTATTATGTCGATGTCGAGCTCGAAGTTTACGCCGTCGATGTCAGTTAATGTTATCATTCTGGATCCTCCTTCTTACTGTGTCTTGCATCACATACCCTGATCGTCATATCGCGCGCTACCTGATAGGGGACACACAGGCAGCGGCCGACAATGTTTATGAGAGAGTCGACGGCAAGCATCGCCTCTGCGGATAGCTCAAGGGGGGCCTGAGGCACTTACCTCAGCCGTTTTTTCTTTTACCTTTATCTCTAACATTTGACATTTTTCCTTTCATGATGTATAATATAGGTGTCGTTATACATATTTGTATCTTATTCACGCTCCCTCAGGGGAGCTTTTTTTTCTGCTATAGACCACTTTATCCCGAACGGGGTTACCTCTTCGACGTGCTCACTCATAAACCGCTTCACTGTATCGGGAAGCCGTCTGAACCGAGCGTGGCACTTATAGACCCTGTCGTCGTTGTAGATCCTGTGGTAGTAGTATACAGAGTAGACGGGATGCGTATCTTTCTTGTAGTTGAACTCGACCTGGACAATTCTGTCTTCAGGGGCGACTATCGGTTCTCCCTTCATACAGCCCATGTCAACTATACCTGGCGGGACTTTGTCAAAGAAGTCTCTGAGCTCTTTCTTCGGATCCTTCATTTTTAACCTCCGAACCTTGCCATGATGTGCCGTGCTACTTCCGCGGGCACGTCGGTGAACTCGTCATTGTCCACGCCGACGACTATTGCAGGCCCCATGATCTTAACGCCTGCAATCGCAGAGGCTAAGATGTTCGGCGGCATCTGATGCAGCCTGCCTTCCTCGTTAACGACCATAGCTGCCTGCCCCGGTACCAATGTAACTACTTCTATGTATCCGAGAACGGCCGCCTGCAGCGCATCAAGTGTATTTGCAATGTCGATTTCGCTGAGGCCCGATCTGTCTACCCGTATCGCTTTCAACTCAATCACCTCCTCAAATTCTTTTCAGCACGTCGCGCGCCAGGGCAGACAAGCTGTCGCCTGTGACATTGATCTTGCGGTCAGACGAGTAACCTTCTGAGGTCAACCAGTATACTGTTACAATCTCGATCTCGTCATCGAGTATCTCATACTCAGCCTTTAAGATATCTCTGTCGATCGCCCTGAGGAGCTGAAGCAGCTCATGGCGGACGAAGTTAAACTTCTGCTCATGTACTTTATCCACTTATGCCACCGTCCTTTCTTAAAGCATCTATCTGCAGCATCTCTGCGCTAAAGAACTCGACATACTTTGCAAGCTCCTGGTCTTTAGCATCGAGCTGAGCCTTGAGCTCACGGCGCTGCTTTATCAGCCTTGCGACCTTTTTGCGAATGCCGTCGAGGACATCATCTTCAGAGCAGATCTGTTTAGGTGCGCTGCCTATTATGATCGGCTCAGGCTCGTTCTGCTTCTTTTCTCTCTGCGCGGCTAAGGAAGCCTCAAATATCTGCTGCTTCTCCTCCTGTGAGATGTTTGCTGTTTTGCTGTGCTCCTGCTCCTCGATTTGTTCTCCTTTGCTGAGAGCGGCATCGAAGTCCTTGACGG
>CAMMYU010000033.1:0-14030 GCA_946528545.1 uncultured Ruminococcus sp. | reverse complement strand
TGCTCCCTGGCAGCCTTTGAAGCCGCAAAGAGCATAGGCTTTGATGCAGTTGCAGGACATTCCCTTGGTGAGTATGCAGCTATGGCAGCCGCAGGAATGCTCTCTTACAAAGATGCATTCTTCCTTATAAAGTATAGGGCACAAGCTATGCAGAAGTGTGCCGAAAGCAGCGAGGGCGTAATGTATGCGATCATAGGACCGACCCCCGAGGAGGTTGAGGCAGCCTGCGAGCAGACTGAGGGCTACATAGTTCCCGTAAACTATAACTCACCGATACAGACTGTTATCGCAGGAGAGTCAGCTCCCGCAGAGGCTGCGGCAGAGCTTTTGAAGCGCACAAGCACAGCAAAGAGAGTAAAGGCAGTAAAGCTGGGCGTTGCAAGTGCATTCCACAGTGAGATTATGCGTCCTGCTGCCGAGGAGTTCTATGAGAAGGCAAAGACCTTCACTTTCGCAGAGCCTGAGTGTGCGTTCTATTCAAACCTTTCGGGCGAGGTGCTGAACTTTGCAGGCGCAGATATTCCGAAGAGACTTGCAGACCATATAATTTCGCCTGTTAAGTTTACAACAGAGCTGAATAATGCATGGAACGCAGGCTTTGACACCTTCGTTGAGCTCGGTCCTAACAAGGTGCTCACAGGGCTTGTCAAGAAAACTCTGAAAGACGCTCAGGCCTACAATATTGAGAACAACGAAACTTTGGATAAGACCCTTGCGGCTCTGGGCGGTATCTGATATGGATATTAAAGCACTGGAGCACAGACTTACAGTCTGCAAGCTGAGAGCATTTGAGCCCGAGGTCATAAAAAGCGGCTTTTATTTTCTATCGCAGACCGATGAGGAATTATCTCTCGTCTGCAAAACAGAGGAGTGCCCCTCAGACACAACCGAGCGTGAGGACGGCTGGAAAGCCTTCCGCATAGAGGGCGTGCTGGACTTTTCACTGGTGGGGATCCTTGCCCCGATAGCTCAGCTTTTAGCAGATGCAAGGATCGGTATTTTCGCCGTATCGACATATAATACAGATTACGTTCTCGTCAAGGAGGAGAGCTTTGATAAGGCTCTTTACCTTCTTGCGGAGAAAGGCTATAATATCACAAAATAACGGAGGTGCTTTTATGAAGCGGCAGGACTATATCACTTGGGACGAGTATTTTATGGGAATCTCAAAGCTGTCCGCAAGACGCAGCAAGGACCCGAACACTCAGGTAGGCGCCTGCATAGTGTCGGACAGGAACAAGATACTCTCTGTCGGCTATAACGGAATGCCTGTCGGGCTCAGCGACGATGAGGTCTCATGGGAACGAGAGGGAGATTTTTTGGACACTAAATACCCCTACGTCTGCCATGCGGAGCTCAATGCCATACTTAACTGTGCGGCAGGCAGGCTTGAAAACTCAACGATATATGTCTCTCTTTTCCCCTGCAATGAGTGTGCAAAGGCTATCATTCAGAGTGGAATAAAAGAGGTCGTCTACGGAGAGGACAAGTACCCCGACTCAGACGGTGTTATCGCTTCAAAAAGAATGTTTGAGCTTGCAGGCGTGAAGCTCAGACAGTACACTCCGACAAACAGGCTCGAAACAATCGAGCTATGACCCCTTAGGAAAGGAAAGATCACTATGGCAAATTACGCACTTCTTGGCGGCAGCCTTAAACACACTATGTCGCCCCCTATTCATGACAGGCTTTTTACCCTCAGAGGCAGACAGGCTTCCTATGAGATCATCGAGCTCTCAGAGAAAGAACTGTCCGAAAATTCGGACAGACTGCGTGCTCTTGACGGGCTCAATATCACTATCCCTCACAAGATAGGTATAATCGACTACTGCGACAAGCTTGCAGATTCGGCAAAGCGTTATAATTCGGTAAACTGCATTGACAACAAAAACGGTGTACATACGGGTTATAACACCGACTGTGACGGCTTTCTGCGTACAGTTTCCGCAATGGGAGCACCGCTGGGAGGAAAGTCGCTCCTTATCGGCTGCGGCGGCGTCGGCAGAATGATGGCGATAGAGTCGGCACTTGCAGGAGCAGACCTGACAATAGCAGTTCTTGAAAGCGATATTCCGCTTGCCGAGCAGGCAAAGACCGAGATACTTGTGATGAAGCCTGATGCAAAGGTCAGCATTGTAAAGAATACGGAGATTGACACGAGTGTCCGTTACGACCTTCTTATGAATGCCTGCCCTGTAGGAATGTACCCCAAGTGCGATGCCTGCCCTGTTTCCGATGAGGTAATAGCGGCAAGCAGTGCCGTATTCGATGTTATTTACAATCCGAGGGAAACTGTCCTCATAAAAAAAGCCCGTTCGGCAGGCAAGCCTGCGGCAGGCGGAATGGCTATGCTTGTGTGGCAGGCAGTTTCAGCACATGAGATATGGGACGGCGACAGCTACACCGAGGAAGAGGTCGCAGGCATAATCGCTGAAATGGAAGAGATAGTCGAAAGGGATTTTAAGAAATGAAAAACGTACCTGTATACCTCTGCGGTTTTATGGGCTGCGGAAAATCGACCGTCGGGAAGCTGCTTGCCAAAAAGCTCGGAACAGAATGTCTTGACCTTGATGACTATATTGAGGAGCATGAGGCTATGTCTATCCCTGAAATATTTGAGCAAAAGGGCGAAGCCTATTTCAGGGCAGCCGAGACTAAGGCGCTGAAAGACCTGGCAGGGGAGTGCAAGATCATAGCCACAGGCGGCGGAGCACTTCTCAATGAGGAGAACGGAGCTCTTGCAAAGAGCGCAGGCCTTGCTGTCTTTATCGACACCGATTTTGAAACCTGCTACTCCCGCATAAAAGATGACCCCCACCGCCCGATAGCATATAACTCCACAAAGGAGCAGCTTCAGGAGCGTTTCGACAGCCGCAGACCGCTTTACAAAGCACATTCAAACTGCATCGTCAGCGGAGACCTCCGCCCGATAGAGATAGCAGACGAGATAGCCAAAATATATCGTTCAAAATAATAAATCCCCGAGAGTATAAGCTCTCGGGGATTTATGTTTATGTATTATTTCTTTCCCTTTTTGTCAGCCTTTTCCTCGGGCTTTTCCTCAGCCTTCTGAGCTTCGTTAGGGTTGAGCTTGTTTATTGCAGCTCTTGTAGACTCAACGTCCTGAACGCTCTTCGAGAGCACAGTAATTGCATCGGTGAGGGTCTTGTTCAGGTTCTCGGAGAGTGCCTCCTTGATAGCCTTGTCCTTAGCCCTTGCCTGAGCTACAATATCAGCAGCCTGCTGGTCAGCCTCGGCAACTATCTGCTTTGCATACTCAGAAGCCTGTCTGATAATCTCCTCCTGAGCTACAAGCTTCTTAGCTTCCTCCTTAGCTTTTCTGATAATGTCATCAGCTTCTTTTGAAGCCTCGGCAAGGATAGCCTGTTTATCTCTCTGTGTGTCACGAGCCTGTCTGATTTCGGTAGGAATATTGATCCTTGCTTCATCAAGGTACTGTCTCATAAGATCACAGTCAACAACCTTCTTTGATGAAAAAGGCATATTGCCTGCCTTGTCAAGGAGCTCCTCCATACGCTCCAGAGTTTCTTCTAATGTCAGCTTTTCATCAGCCATAGTAAACATCCTTTCCAATTTTTACTTTTATCAGACTATTCTTCCGATTTTGCTTTTTGGGAGTCGAAAAGTCTGTCAAATATCCTGTCCTTAATTGACGCAGGAACAAAATCCGTAATGTCCCCGCCGAAGCTTGCTATCTCCCTGACCACACTTGACGAGAGGAACATATTCTCGCCCGTGGTTGTCAGAAACATAGTTTCAGCGCCGTCATAAAGCTTCTTGTTAGCCAGAGCCATCTGAAACTCATATTCAAAGTCAGATACCGCCCTGAGGCCCTTAACTATCGCAACAGCACCCGTATGCTTCAGGTAATCCGCCAGCAGACCGCTGTAGCAGTCAACCACAACATTATCAAGATGACCTGTTGTTTCAATAATCATTTCCATTCTCTCTTTGACAGTAAATGCAGCGCCCGACTTGTTCGGATTGAACGAAACGAGAACAATTACCTTGTCAAAAAGCTTTGAAGCTCTGTTTATAATATCGAGATGTCCGAGTGTCACCGGATCAAAGCTTCCGGGGCAGACAGCTATCTTTTTCATTCGTCATAGTCCTTTTCGTTTTTTCTATAAACTGTGAGGGCAATTTTCCCATACTTATATCTCTTATGAAGCACCAGCTCACCGCACTCATCAGGAAGTGTCAGTTCCTTTTCGTGCTCACAGATAACATAAGCGCCTTCATTTATCTTCGCTTCGATAAGAGGAAGAGCCTTTTCAATAAGACCCGTATGGTAGGGCGGGTCAACAAACACAATATCAAGCCCGTTCTTGGCAGTTCTGAGATATTCAAGGCTGTCCATAGAAAGAATCCTTGACTCCTTCACAAAGCCGCAGCCCGAAACATTCTCCCTTACTATTTTCACAGCCTCAGGATTTTTATCTACAAACACGCAGTGGCTTGCCCCTCTGCTCAGAGCCTCAATGCCCATCTGACCGCTTCCTGCGAACAGATCAAGCACACTGGCCCCGGGCACTTCAAACTGAATTATCGAGAACACAGCCTCCTTAACCATGTCCGAGGTCGGTCTGGTATCAGTGCCCTCAAGTGTTTTGAGTTTTTTTCCTCTGCATGAACCGGTAATAACTCTCATTTGATCACCATTCCATTTCACATCTAACATTATACTATAGTTTTCTCTTTTTGTCTAGTGCATTTTGTAATTTTTTTTACTCTCGGCAAAAAATTTCAAAAAAAGAACTCCCGAAGCACGGGAGTTCTCAAAAATATCAAGAATGTTTATCCGTATGGATTACTTTCTCTTAGTTACAACGAGAGCTGCACCTGCAAGTGCGATACCTGCAAATACGAGACCTGCTGTAGCACCTGTAGCTGCTGTTGTGCTTGTAGCATCGCTTCCGCCGCCTGCTGCTGTGCTGCCTGCTGCTGCTGTGCCGCCATTGCTTGCAGCCTTAGATGTACCTGCATCAGCTGTCTTGCTGCTAGCGTCTGCCTTAGAGCTTTCATCAGCCTTCTTGGAGCTTTCATCGCCAGCCTTGGAGCTTTCACCGCTAGGTGCAGAGCTGTCTCCGCCTGCGCTTTCGCTCAGACCTGTGACAGTGAATGTCATCTCAATTACATCATCAGCACCTGGAGCTGCATAAGTGTCATGATCGATCATCTGACCGCCTGCTACGAAATCCTTGTACTCCTTGTTCCACTTGTTAGTGATTGTGAAGTTAAGGCTGTCAGAGGTGGCATCAGTGATAGGATCAGCAACAGTGTATGTGTTTGCGCCGTACTTAATTGTTACGTCAGAGAACTTGATCTTTTTGCCGTCAAGATAAACGTTTCCGTCGTCGTCAACCTCGAAATTCTCAGCATCAGTTGTAAGTCCGATAAGATTGAAGCCGGTAAATGCCTGACCGTCGATAACTTCTCCGTTTTCCATCTCGAAGTTCTTTGCAACAGACCAGTTAAGAGCGCCGCCGCTTCTCTCTGTACCGTCATCGTATACCTGAATCTGCTCATTGATAGTACCGCTTACTTTACCGGAAACAGTATATGTTCCGTCTTCTGTGATGTCAACATCAGAGAAAGTAACAGTAGTATCGATACCATACTGGCCGCCCTGAACGCCTACACCTGCATTAGGGAATGTAGCCTTTACAAGATTCTCCTCAGGTTCTGCTGCATAAGCGTTACGGAAATCCCATGTTCCGTCAGACTGATAATAAAGACCAGCCTTGAAAGCAGATGCGGACATTGCAAACATAGATACTGCGAGCGAAGAAGCTGCCATACCTACAAATACTTTTCTAAGTTTCATTTCTAAAACTTCCTTTCCTAATTAGTTTACTTCATTATACTTTATTTTTAACAAAATTTCAATCAGCATATACACCAAATCTGCAAACGTTTTCCTGTGCATACTTAACAATTTTGTACCAAGAATAGCAACAAAATACACAAAAATTATTATAAAATTGGAAAATATGAAACTGCCCTGTTATAATCCTTATTTCCAGAGCCTTTCAGGATACGCTCCGCTTTCTATAAGATTGGCGATTTCAGCCTTAACACCCGGCTTATCCTCGGCATAGGTAACACCGAACCAGCGGTCGTGGCTGGGCAGTACAGCGCAGTCAGCCTCGCCGGATTTTATCATCTCATCAATTGCCGCAGGAAGCAGGAACTCCGCAGTCAGGCTGTCATGATTATTCTTGAAAAAGTCTGCAAACTTCTCTCTGAGCCTGTCCAAAAACTTAACCGGCAGCCCCCACATATTCATTGAAGCATAGCAGTTCTCATCGACTTCAACAGTCTCTTCCTTGCCTGAGTACACCTTTCCGTCAGCCTCACGCCTGATGTTGTATGTCTCGGTAACACCTGTGAGCATACCGTCTTTTTCGATACAGAGACCTCTGTTCACAGCGCCGTATTCGCTCAGAGTGTTTTTAAGGATAAAGCCTGCCATAGCCAGATGAAGCTTGTCCTCGGGCTGTTCTGATGTCAGGAACTTGTAAAGCTGCCTGTAGGCTTCCTTTCCGTAAAAGTCATCGGCATTTATAACAGCAACAGGCTCATGCACCGCAGAAGCTGCACAGAGCACAGCGTGTCCGTGCCCCCATGGCTTAGTTCTTTCAGGATTTTTAGTGAAGCCCTCAGGGATCATATCAAGCTCCTGAAAAACATATTCGACGTTTGCATATTTTGAGATCCTGCTGCCTATCATTTCATCAAAGGCATCTTTTATGTCACGTCTGATTACAAATACTATTTTATTAAAGCCTGCCTCGAGCGCATCATAGACCGAATAGTCCATAATGATCTCACCGTTCGGTCCAAAAGGCTCAAGCTGCTTTATGCCGCCTTTAAACCTTGACCCCAGACCTGCTGCAAGAATACATAGTGTGCAGTTCATAAAATTCTCCTCCATAACTGTGCATTTCATATTTTTACTAACATGAATATTATTACATATTTTGTCTTGTTTGTCAATAGATTTTAGCTGTTGACAGGAGATTAAATATATGATACACTAAACAAAAGGAGTGATAGCTATGGCAAGAACAGCGCTTATTACGGGCGCAAGCTCGGGTATTGGCAGAGAAATGGCCAAACAGCTCAGCGAGAGGGGCTTCAAGGTCATTCTTGCGGCAAGAAGAAAGGAAAGGCTCGAGGAGCTTGCCTCGGAGATAGACGGTGAAAGCAGGGTTATCGTCAGCGATGTTTCCACCCGTGAGGGCTGTGAAGCACTTTACGAGGCAGTAAAAGACGAGAATGTGACTGTCCTGATAAACAATGCAGGCTTTGGCGCACTGGGAGATTTTGACGAGCTCCCGCTTGATACAGAGCTTCGTATGATAGATACTAATATTACCGCAGTGCATATTCTTACCAAGCTTTTTATAAAGGATTTCATTGCGGCTGACAGAGGATATATTTTAAACGTTGCTTCATCTGCAGGGCTTATGGCAGGAGGGCCTCTTATGGCTACCTACTATGCAACAAAGGCTTATGTAGTCAGCCTTACAAGCTCAATCAGCGGAGAGCTTAAAAACAGGGGAGCGAACGTTCATATCTCGGCGCTGTGCCCGGGACCTGTAGCAACTGAATTCAATGATGTTGCAGGCTGTGACTTCGGCGTTGAGGGCATTTCCGCTGAGGACTGTGCAAGAGCAGGTCTTGAAGGTCTTTTCAGAAAGTCGCTTATAATAGTACCGGGCTCGGGCATGAAGGCTGCGGCAGCGCTTTCAAGGCTTGCCCCCAGAAATGTTGTACTGAAGGTTGCGGGAGAACTTCAGAAGAAGAAACTGACAGACTGAAATACAGGATACAGAAAACCCCATATCCATTGTGGATATGGGGTTTATCTATGCTCTGAAATGCAGATTTATTTCTTCTTGGATTCAACAGGCTCGGTTTCGTAGATGAACTTAACTGTGCTGTGTGTATCCTTAGCCACTCCCGAGAAGTTGTCAGCCTCGGCTGCAGCTTCCTTGATAGCCTTGATCCTGTCAATAAGAGCAGGCAGATTATCCTTATAAGCGTTCATAAGCTTGTCGATAGCCTCGGTCTTGAATTTATCCATGCCCTCGCTGAGCTCCTTGGCACCGTCTTCAAGCTGCTGAACACCGTCGGTAAGCTTTCCTGTGCCTTTTTTGAGCTCACCTACACCGCTGAACAGTTTAGCGCTGCCTGCGGAAAGTGTATTGCTGCCCGAAGCAAGCTCAGCAAGTGAGCTGTAGAGAGTAGCTGTACCGTTCTTCATTTCAGCGCTTCCGCTTGAAAGCTGTGCGAGACCGTTATCCAGTGCTTTTGCACCGCTTGTCAGGTCAGGCATATTGGAGTTGAGCGTAGATGTACCTGCTTTAAGCTGAGATACACCTGATTTAAGGTCTCCGCTGACCTTCCGGTCGAGAGTGTTAAGTCCTCCCGAAATCTGCGAAACACCACTCTTGACCTCGCCCTTAACGCTGTCATTAAGGGTGCTGAGTCCGCCCGAAAGCTGAGAAACACCACTCTTTAATGTGCTGCTTGAGCCGTTTACGCTGTCATTGAGGGAGCTCAGTCCGCCCGAAAGCTGAGATACACCGTTCTTTAAGGTGCTGGAGCTTCCGTTTATCTGCTCATTAAGCTGATCTATGCCGCCGTTGAGAGCAGCCATGCCGTTTTTAAGTGTGCTGTCGCTGCCGTTTACACTTGCATTGAGCTTATCAGTGCCTGTCTTGATCTGAGCAACGCCGCCCTTGAGCTCGCCAAGCTTCTCGGAGATTGAATCAGCATCAATGCCTGATACCATATCATTTACAGATGTCTTTATCTGACCTGCACCGTTCGAGAGTGCAGCCGCACTGTCCGAAAGGGAAGCCGTGGGATTGCCGCCTGCGTCATAGGCTGTACCGCCCGAAACCATAGCATTGTAGATATTCTGCTGACCTGCAATAGTCTGCTGGAGAGTTGCAATAGCAGCCTGAACAGAAGCATCGGGATTCTCTATAGCCTGCAAAGCAGCCAGTGCCTGCTGGTTTGCATTTATCGTTGTCAGAAGATTTGCAGCCGCAGTATTAATTCCTGCCGAAAGCTGAGAAGCTCCGCCTGAAACCTGATCCATGCCTGTGTTGAACTGCTCCATACCCTCAGACAGGTCGGGCAGCTCGCCTATGCCCTCGCTGACCTTTGCATTAAGCTGGTCAACACCTGCGGAGATCTGTGCAACACCGTTTGAAAGGCTCTGAGCATTATCCTTGCCGTAAAGACCGTAGTAAAGCTGATCGCTGCCCTGATCGAGGGCTGCCACACCGTTAGCAAGGCTGTTCTTGTTGTCCTTTCCGTAGAGACCGTAGTAAAGATTTCCTGCACCGTTATTAAGGGCAGAAACACCGTTTGAAAGGCTGTTTGCATTGTCCTTTCCGTACAGACCGTAGTAAAGGGAGCCTGCACCGCTGTTGAGTGCCGAAACACCGTTTTCAAGGCTGTTCTTGTTGTTCTGTCCGTAGAAGCTGTCATAAAGCTGTCCTGCGCCCTTGTTGAGAGCCGAAACTCCGCTTGCAAGGCTGTTGTCACCTGTGAAGAGAGAGTCATACAGTGTTTTTGAAGCAATATCAAGCTGTCCTACACCGCCTGCAATTTTTCCGGCGCCGTCAGAAAGTGCAGCAGAGCCGCTTTTTGCACTTGCAAGACCGTTAGAGATC
Organism: uncultured Ruminococcus sp.; assembly: GCA_946528545.1. GTDB lineage: Bacteria > Bacillota > Clostridia > Oscillospirales > Ruminococcaceae > Hominimerdicola. The sequence goes on along the minus strand of CAMMYU010000033.1, from coordinate 4,314 downwards.
TGAGCTGCTGCCGAATCAAGCTTGGCAGAGCCGTCTTTTATCTGAGCAGCACCCGAGGAAAGCTTCTGAGCACCTGTATTCAGTTCATCTGAGCCTGAGTAAAGCTGATCTATTCCGCTTACCAGAGTGCCCGAGCTCTTATTGAGTGTCTTGATACCGTCATAAAGCTTAGCTGAGCCGTCTACAAGCTTATCTGTAGCGTCAGCAAGCTCATCAAGCTTTTCTTCAATCTCATCAAGGGTATCGTCATAGTCAACATCAAATCTGGAGAATACCTCATTAGTTGCAACAGTGAACGAAGTCTTCATCTTGAAGTCCTTGACATCAGCAGTGAACTCAAAGTACTCAGGAAGCGTGATCTCATCATGATCCTCAAGACCTAAGCTCTTCTTCATTCCGGGCAGCCCGAAGCCGAGAACAATATTACGGCTTCCGTCTGTGATAAGTCGTGCGTTAGTTACCTCAACGTTTGAGAAAACCTCATTGTCGAGAATAAGACCTGTAGCACAGAGGTAGGGAAGATAGATTTCTTCATTCTTTCCGCCGATCTTTACAGCTTTCTTTGCTCTGTTTGTATATTCATATCTTACGGTGAGCTTTCCGCTTTCACCAAGAATATCGGCAGGCTCAACCTTTTTGCCGTTGAGTGTATAGGTGATTTTTATGTCAATAGGAGCTTCCTTGTCAGTGTAGCCCTTGTAGTAGATGTCACCGCCATCGGTGTTCCAGGTCATATTGTCGCCGCTGCCCGAGTAGCTCTCATCTGTTTTGACATTCTCAATGTCCTTCAGCTCGGAAGCATCAGGCAGGCTTTTAAGACCGTCGGGGTTTTTAAGCCAGTCGCTGACGATAGTTTTAGTCTGCTTGCCCGATGGGTCAGTCATAACGAATACAGTCTCGTCTTTTACAAGACCGTCATTCTGCTTTACCTTAACGGTCGGGGCAGTAAGCTTGAATTCTTCCTTCTTGCTGTCCTTTGTATCTTTATTATCTGCAGCTGCCTTGGTATCTGCCTTTGAGTCTGTCTTTGTATCGGCAGCAGCATACATTCCTGTGCTGACTGCTGAAAGAACAACTGCGAGAACTCCTGCTATAAGCTTATTTGTATTTTTCATGTTCGTCTCTCCTATCTGTTTATCTGATTTCGGGCAGCTTGTAAAGTCTGCTCTGTTTTGGTTTGATTCCAATTGTGGTACTCAGCACTATCTTGTCAAGCAGCATGAGCATCGAAGGCAGTATGCAGATAACAGTTACCATACTTATGAGCGCACCTCTTGACATCAGCGAGCAAAGCTGCGAGATCATATCCACGCTTGAGTAGATACCAACTCCGAAGGTAGCCGCAAAGAAGCCGAGCGCACTGACGATGATAGACTTCATCGAGGTTGAAAGTGCAATGTAAACAGCCTCGTGCTTTTCTTTTCCCAAGGAGCGTTCAAGCTTGTATCTTGTGGTCATCAGGATAGCGTAGTCAACCGTAGCACCGAGCTGTATAGTACCGATAACAACCGAGGCTATAAAAGGAATAACCGTATGTGTGTAGCAAGGGATAGCCATATTAACAAATACCGCAAACTCAATTACTGTAACCAAGATTATCGGCAGTGTAAGGGATTTCAGCGCTATCAGGATAATAGCAAATACCGCAGCGATAGAAACCACATTTACTACCTTGAAGTCACGGTCGGTAATGTTTATCAGGTCTTTGGTAGCAGGTGCTTCACCGATTACCATTCCGTCTTTGTCATAGTCCTTGATGATCTCGTCTATCTTATCGATCTGCTTGTTTACATCGTCAGATGCGACCTTGTAGTTTGAGCCTACCAGCATCATCTGATAGTCGCCGCTTTTGAGCATTCCGCTGATCGTTTTCGGGATAAACTCAGACGGTATAGACGGTCCTATCAGTGTATCAAGCCCCAGACAGAACTTAACTCCCTTGACATTCTCTATCTTTGAAGCCATCATATTTACATCTTTGGACTTCATATCCGAGTCGCATATAATAATGTGTGTAGAAGCCATGTGGTACTCATCTGCAAGCTTGGAGTTAGCCACAACGCTGTTGAGTTCAGTAGGGAGCGTATCAGTCAGGTTGTAGTAAACATCTGTATGTGTTTGACCGTAAACCGCAGGAACAAGCAGTACAACAAACGCTATCAGGAATGCCCAGTGGTGCTTTACAATAAAGCGGGCAGGCTTATCAAGATTCGGGATAACGTCTTTATGAATGGTCTTTGTAAGAGCCTTATCGAAAATAAGTATCATCGAAGGGAGCACTGTAATACAGCAAAGCACTCCGATAACAACGCCCTTAGCCATAACTATACCCATGTCCATACCGAGCTTGTAGGTCATAAAGCACAGTGCTAAAAATCCTGCAACTGTAGTTACCGAGCTTGATACAACAGAAACTATTGTGTTGCCGATTGCGGTTGCCATTGCTTCATGGCTGTCGGAATTCTTTTCCTTCTCTTCCTTGTAGCTGTGCCACAGGAAAATAGAGTAGTCGGTAGTTACCGCAAGCTGGAGCACCGCCGCCAGAGCCTTTGTTATAAATGAGATCTCTCCCATAAATATGTTCGTACCCAGATTGTAAACTATCGCCATTCCTACGCTTATCAGGAAGAATACAGGAATCAGGAACGAATCCATAGTTACTGCAAGTATAATACTCAGAAGTATTACTGCGATAATAACATACATTGTAGTTTCCTTGAGCGTCAGGTCTTTGATGTCCTCAACGATTGCGGACATTCCGCTGACAAAGCAGTGCTTTCCGCAAAGCTCTCTGATCTTGACAACTGCATTGAGTGAGCCGTCAGATGATGTAGCTTCATCAAAGAACACCGCCAGCATTGTGGAATCCTCAGTATTGAAAACATTGTATATCTTATCTGGAAGTATCTCCATAGGAAGTGACAGGTCGGCCAGCGAGTCATACCAGAGAACGTCACAAACGCTGTCAACCTTCAAAATGTCCTTCTTCAGGCTCTGGACCTCTTTCTCGTCCATATCCTCAAGGATAACCAGCGCAAAGCCGCCCTTGCCGAACTCATCAAGCATTATGTCCTGACCCTTCATAGTTTCCAGATCCTTAGGCAGGTAGGAAAGTATGTCGTAGTTGGTTCTCGTATTGATATAACCGATCGCCGCAGGTATCATCAGCAGGACACTCAGTATGAGTATCGGTATGCGCAGCTTTACAACTGCTCTTCCGAACTTGTGCATCAATATCCACCTCTTCACCATATTTTTAAGTATAGATATAGTATAATACAATAATGACCAATAGTCAATACCAAAATGACCATTGGTCAATATTTTTGTAACAATGCACAAAAACAGAAACGAACGAAATTGACTATTGGTCAGTTTCGTTCTTGACAAGCTTTAGCTAATATATTATAATAAAAAAGGTACGAAAACAGGGTCAGACAACGAAATTTTCGCAGGAGGCAAATATGACTAAGCTGGACAGCAACAAAAAGAAGAAAGAGGATTCGCTCCTAAACACTGCCTTCGGTCTTTTCACGACGCAGGGCGTTAGCAAGACATCAATATCGGACATTGCAAGCAAGGCGGGCGTAGCAAAGGGCACGTTTTACCTGTATTTCAAGGATAAATACGATATAAGGAACAGGCTTGTAGCGCATAAGTCCTCGCAGCTGTTCAGGGCAGCGGTTGAGTCTATGCGAGCATCGGGAGAAAAGTACGGGTATACCGAAAAGGTTATTTTTATAGTAAATGATATACTGGATCAGCTTTCAGAGAACAAGTCTTTGCTGAACTTTATTTCTAAAAACCTTAGCTGGGGACTTTTCAAATCTGCACTGACAGCGCCCGGCAAGGCAGAGGATTTTGATTTCAAGGATATTTATCTGGAGATGATAGCAGATGCGCCGTATCCTCTCGATCAGCCGGAAATAATGATATTTATGATAATAGAGCTTATAAGCTCAACCTGTTATTCGGCGATCCTTTACAGTGAGCCTGTAGGACTGGATGAGCTGAAGCCTTATCTTTACCGGACTATTGAGAACATAATCGAATCACATTATATAAAATAAAAAGCTGGGCAGGCATAAAACGGCAGGGAAAACCCTGCACCAATACGCGTCATAGTTTAGCTTAGGTTTCTCTTGCCTTGAACGCGGAAATAGTTAGTGCAGAATTAATATAGCTTTTTAGCCTGCACTATTTCGTTCCGCGTTCAAGGCAGGAAAAGCTTTAAGCAAAATTACGTCGCATATTAGCCGTGCGGCGAGCACCGCGGAGATAGATAGTGCGAAGCTAGGCCTCGTCAGGTCTGGA
>CAMMYU010000032.1:0-2937 GCA_946528545.1 uncultured Ruminococcus sp. | reverse complement strand
TTGACTACAGCTATGAGGAGGCTGACGGAGAATACAGCTACAGGCTGGTGCTTACTCCCGACTACTACAGCAGTCAGGAGGAGGAACAGAAGGTCAATGAAGCCGTGAATGAGATCATAGAGAGCTTCGGCTTTGATACTCGGACAAGTGATTATGAGAAGATCAAGGCCGTGTCTGAATGGGTTTGCAAAAATGTGAGGTATGACCCGGTTAAAAGCAGGCTTGGGAGCTCACATTACAAGTCTACGGCTTACGGAGCGCTCTTTTATAAAAATGCTGTGTGTCAGGGCTACAGTGTGCTGATGTACAGGCTTCTGCGTGAGTGCGGTATAAACTGCCGTATCGTCACGGGTATTGCCGAAAGAGAGGGCGAGAGTGAGCTTCACGCATGGAATATCGCTGAGCTTGACGGCAGGTACTATAATATTGACGCTTCATGGTGCTCACAGCTTGAGACTGAGGACTACTTTCTGAAGTCCGACGAGGATATGGAGGGTCACACTAAGGATGAAAAATTCCTCGCAGAGGAGTTCTGCGGGGATTTTCAAATGAGTAAGGTTAGCTACAACTAATGGAGGAAAGTAAAATGAAAAGAAGTTTGAAAACACTGGTATTCGACATTGTACTGCTTTTGCTGAGCGCAGGTCTGACCGTGGGGGTCAAGACGGTTTTCTCAGCCTGCGAGAAAAAGCCCGACGGCACCTGGATGTCCTGCCACTGGGCAGAGCAGGCAGTAATGGCTCTCGGCTGTGCAATGGCGGTAATGGCGCTTGTGAACATAGTGCTTAACAAGACCGACATTAAAAGAGGTATTGTTCTTGCAATGATACCTGCTGCACTTATCACGGCTTTTGTTCCGAACACGCTGATAAAGCTCTGCATGATGACGGATATGCACTGTCATTCGGTGATGAAGCCTGCGGTAATAATTATCTGTGCTCTTATAGCTGTATGCGGCTGCGCATATATGTTCGTGTGCAGGGATAAGGACTAAGGAGCGTATATGAGACCTGCAAAGCATCTTACAATAAAAAGCCTGCTCGGAAAGCCTGTAAGAACAGCGGTGCTAATGCTTCTGACGGCACTGCTGGCACTGACTGTGTTCGCAGGCTCGGTGACGGTTTCAAGTCTGCGCTCGGGGCTTGACTCGCTGGAATCAAGGCTCGGGGCTGATGTTATGGTAGTGCCGTACTCGGCGGCAACACAGAAGAAGTTTGAGGATATAATTCTTCAGGGCAGTACGGGATATTTCTACATGGACAAGAAATACATGAACGAAATAGCCGAGCTTGAAAGCGTCGGGGAAATATCGGCGCAGTTTTATCTTGCGTCGGCAAGCTCCAGCTGCTGCTCTATACCTGTGCAGATAATAGGCTTTGACCCGGAGACCGATTTTACTATAACTCCGTGGATAAACAAAAGCGGCGGAGGTAAGCTCGGCACCTATGACGTGGTGGTCGGAAATGACCTTAATGCCTTTGTGGGAGACACTCTGACATTCTACGGCACCGAGGTAAAGGTAGCTGCAAAGCTTGATAAGACAGGCACAAGCTTTGATACTACGGTGTTTACAAATGCCGACACTATCAAGGAGCTTATACGCTCATCTCTGGAGCTTAAAATGAATGACTTCGGAGATGTTGACCCTGACAGGGTAGTGTCTGCCGTGCTTATAAATGCGGCTGACGGTCACAGTGCGGAGGAGGTAGCCAATGACATCAATCTGCACGTTAAGAGGGTAAAGGCTTATGCTGCAAAGGATATGATCTCGGGAGTATCGGAGAGTATGTCGGGCGTGTCCGATGTTATCGGTATACTCATAGGAGTTGTATGGGTACTGGGTGCTGTGATACTGCTGCTCGCATTTACGATGAGTGCAAACGAGCGAAAGAAGGAGTTTGCTGTCCTCAGAGTGCTGGGAGCATCGAGAGGGAAGCTTGCATCAATGGTGCTTAAAGAGGCTCTGCTGACGGGGCTTATAGGCGGTGCTGTCGGAACTGTTACAGGACTTGCAGCTGTTTTCGGGTTTAACGGTCTGATTGAGAAAAGCCTCGGCCTGCCGTTTTTGCTGCCCTCGGTCGGAGTGACTGCGGGATATATGCTCGGGGCACTGGCTCTTACTGTGCTTACGGGAGCACTTGCGGCTGCGGTCTCGGCATTCAGGATAAGCAGGCTTGACACAGGTGTTATACTGAGAGGTGATAACTGATGGGATTGACAGGAGAAAAGCTCACAAAGCGTTTTTACAGAGAGATGAAAGACTCAAATCAGTTTACGGCTGTTGACAGCGTTGACCTGTCGCTTGAAAAGGGAAAGCTTACCGTTCTTACAGGACGCTCGGGCAGCGGAAAGACAACGGTGCTGAATATGCTTTCGGGGCTGCTTGTGCCGACCGAGGGCAGGGTGCTCCTTGATGATAAGGACATCTACAGCCTGTCAGACAAGGAGCTTTCAAAACTCAGAAACAGGCAGATGGGTATTATCCCTCAGGGGCAGACGGCTATTCACAGCCTGAATGTGTTTGAAAACATAATGCTGCCGTACTCGCTCTACGGCGAAGACGGTGCAGAGGACAAGGCTGCCGACTATGCTGAGGAGCTTATGAAAAGGCTTGACATAGCACAGCTTGCAGCTGCAAAGCCCTCGGAGCTGTCGGGAGGAGAGCTAAGGCGAATGGCAATAGCAAGGTCTCTTATCAGGCGGCCCGAGTACATTTTCGCTGATGAGCCGACGGGAGACCTTGATGATGAGAACACGGCAGAGGTGTTTGAGTTTCTGCGCACCTGTGCAAGGGACGGCTCGGCGGTGCTTATCGTAACCCACGAGAGCTGTGCCTCGGATTATGCCGATGAGATAATCAGAATGTCGGCAGGAAAGTGCGTTCGGGAATAAAAAAGACCACTCGGGTGAGTGGTCGGGGAGAGAGCAGATGACGGG
>CAMMYU010000031.1:0-2795 GCA_946528545.1 uncultured Ruminococcus sp. | reverse complement strand
TGATATTCAGAAAATTCGGTTTCGCCATTTCTTTTATTATCATACATAATTCATTCATTATAAAATCCTCCTGTTCTAAATTCCGATTTATGTTAGTTACCATTATAGCACGTCATCTATGCACTGTCAATAGAAACGCCATAGTACTTCTGACTGAATATCAGAAATACTATGGCTTAAAACTTCTATATAAGTATCTTTCTTATGACCTCGGGATATTTTTTGCAGTAAAAAAGCCGCCGAAATATCGGCGGCATAGGATCAGATCACATCATCTTCCTGATTAGGAATCTCCAACTGCTTCTTCGGTATTCTCTTGATAGGATCGTATACCCACTTCTTGCAGTTGTAATCAGCATCAACAAGACCCTGCTTCTCGCAAAGCACCTTGTTGCCCTCCTTAGAGCGGTTGCCGAACAAACAGTACGAACATGAAGGAGATATCCTGTTTCCGAAATAACTTTTCTTTGCCATGATAAATACAGCTCCTTTATATGTAAATGTGATGATGTTATTTTCTATTGAATAATATTATATCACACCCTCTTAGAAAATGCTAGTGTTCTCTTCAAATTTAGTAATAAAATCAGCATTATCAAGCAAAATGAGGGTACAAAATTGTCTATTCTGACGAAAACATTTTTTCTGACGGAAATTGCAGGCAAAACTGACGGCAGAAACCTCCGTCTGAGCATAAGGCAGATAAAAAAGCTTATCGCTGCCATCGGCACTCTGGAAACAAGAAACGGCACAAGAGAAAGCTTTCTGCTTTTCACTGCACTTATCTGAAACAGAATGCATAGCCCTCCGAAAGAGCATACAGCCGAAACAAATGGAAGCAGACCGTAGGGTGTGCCCTGAAGCTGTGAAATAAACGATATTTCCAGACAGGAGCGTAAAAGCACAGCTCCCGAACTGCCCGAACCGCACAGCCTGCATAACTTGTCAGTCAGCCCCGAGCTGTCAATCAGAGCTGTGGGTACTGCAAAGGCTATAATGAATGTGCAGATAGTAAGCATAGTTTTTCCTGCCGATTCAACAGCCGAGTTTACGAGCTCTCCCGAAAAGTTAAGCCTTATATCCGAGGTGTTTACCTTCGGCCTGAAAATGTGCCCCGTTATTATCGCTGAGATAAGGTTTGCTCCTGCGACCGAAGCAAACACTATCACTCCGCATTTTATCTCCCCAAAAACCGCAAGCCCTATTGCAGATGTGTAAAACGCTGGCCCTCCGCAGTAACAGGAGCAGGCCATTATCTCGGCGCTTTTTTTGTCGATAAGCCCCTTTTCATACAGCTCTGAGAGCAGCTTTATCCCGATCGGATAGCCCGAAATGTTTGAGATGATCAGCACAGCAAAAAGCTCATCGGGCAGGCGGAAGATATATTTAGCGATAGGTCTCAGCGGCAGTGAGACATATCTGTAAAGCCCCGAACTCATAACTATAGATGAAACCGCAGTCACCGCAAACAGCGAGGGCACCATCACATTCACACAGCGAAGCACCGCCTCACGGACAGCCTCGGAGATCTCTCCCGAAAAAACTGTCAGCCCCCAGAAGCACAGCCCTGTCAGTACTGCCGGGGAAAGCGACAGTGAAAATTTCTTTATCCGTTTCATAAGCACCTCCATATCTCATGTATATGTTGTCCGAGGACAGAATATAATATATGAGACTGAATTTCGGAGGGATACTATGAAAAACAAAACACCTGCATTTTCTTTTATTGGCCGTGTCGCAGAGCTGACCTCGGTGGGCTCATATGTGGGAATAAACGGCAATCAGAGCGTCCTGATCGAGAACTGCCGTGCAGTGCTTGAGTGCAATGTAAATGAAGCCAGAGCCGTCTCAGGACGCTTTGAGATAACAGTCAGGGGAAGAAACTTGGAGCTGTCGGATTATAAGGCACATTCGGTTGAGGTCAGGGGCGTGATAGAGTCCGTAGCGGTAGCCTCCGTCAGACGCAGAGAAAGAAGTGCTCTCAGATGATGATCTTCGGCTACAGGCTATATGAACTGAACGGCAATACCGACAGATTAGTCCGCAGGCTTGCAGGCTCGTATATCTCTTACAGCCGCCTTAAACGAAAAGGGGAGAGGGCAACAGTCAGGGTCGCTTCCGAGGACTGCGCACGCTTTGAGCGCCTCTGCGAGCGCCTGAACGTCAAAGCTGAAAGACTTCAGACAAGCCGTACCGCATTTCTGCTTCATACACTGTTTTCAAGGAAGGGCTTCGCAGTCGGTGTGCTTGTCTGTATCGTGCTTGGAGTGTATCTCTCAAACCGTGCTGCAAGGTTTGAAATCCTCTGTGATGACAATAGGATAAGCTCGGGCATAATGAACGTTCTTAAAGAAGAGGGTATCGGCACAGGTACGTTTATCCCCTCTATCGACCTTGTGAAAACCGAGAGGGCTCTCAAACAGCGTGTTGAGGGTATCTCGTGGGCAGGCATAACAAGAAAGGGCAATACCCTTATCATTGATGTAGTTGAAACACAGGGCAGTACAGAGCGCACAAGCGAGAACTATCCCAGTAACCTTGTTGCCTGCGAGGACGGAGTAATAGAGTCCATAGAAATACAAAACGGTCAGGTGAGGATACCCGTAGGCAGCGGTGTCACAAGGGGAGACATAATAGTTTCGGGCGAGATAATAACCAAGACTTCAAAGTGGATTGATGCAAAGGAGCATATCGACACAAGGATAACCTACGCACGTTCAAGAGGAAAGGTCCTCGGCACATTTACAAGGCGGCTGACCTTCACGCAGGAGCAGGCCGCCGAGACACTTGTGCTT
>CAMMYU010000030.1:0-4387 GCA_946528545.1 uncultured Ruminococcus sp. | reverse complement strand
TTGAGCTTATAAATGATATTATGGGTATTCCGCTTTATCATACCGATCTTCTTACCTATGACGGCGATGTAAACTTTATGAAGGCTGCGATAGAGGTCAGTGATAAGGTAACTACGGTATCACCTAGCTATGCATGGGAAATTCTTGACCCGTGGTATTCTCACGGCCTTGACAGAGAGCTTTGTACAAAACAGCATAAACTCTGCGGTATTCTGAACGGAATTGACATGAATATCTATGATCCTTCAAAGGATCCTGTTATTGCTAAGAATTACAGCCTGAAAAATAAGCTTGGAAAACAGTCATGCAAGCATGATCTGCTTGGCCGTATGGGTATGTCTCAGGGTAAGGAGCCTGTTATAGGTATTGTTACAAGGTTTGTTTCTCATAAGGGACTTGACCTTATTAAATATGTGTTCGAGGATATAATTAACCTTGGGTATAAGTTTGCAATACTTGGTTCCGGTGAGAAGATATATGAAGACTTCTTCTCGGAGATGCATTACCGATATCCTGACAGGGTTGGCCTTACACTTGGCTTTGTTCCCGAGCTTTCAAGACAGATATATGCAGGTGCTGATATGTTCCTGATGCCGTCGCAGAGTGAGCCTTGCGGTCTTGCTCAGATGATTGCCTGCCGTTACGGTACTGTTCCGATCGTCAGAGAGACAGGCGGACTGAGAGACAGTATCCATGATGCAGGAGATAAGGGCGGAAACGGCTTTACCTTTAAGGCATATAATGCGCATGATATGCTAGATGCCTGCGTTCGTGCAAGAGCATATTATGATGACAGAATGAAATGGAGCAATCTCGTTAATACCTGTATGAAGCAGGATTTCAGCTGGAAGAAATCGGCAAAAGACTATATTGCTCTGTATGAGAGCCTCTGATATTAAGAAAGAGATCCGAAAGGGTCTCTTTTTTAAATTTTTGAAAGAATTTGCAAATACGTCTTGCATTTTTGCTCGAATTATGTTATTATAATATGTGAAAGTTTTCAAGACCATTTTAGTAAGGAGTTTTTTGTATGCCAAAGAAACAGGATATCAATAAGATCATGATAATCGGTTCAGGCCCGATCATTATCGGTCAGGCTTGTGAATTTGATTATTCGGGAACTCAGGCTTGTAAGGCGCTGAGAAAACTTGGATATGAGATCGTACTCGTTAATTCCAATCCCGCAACTATCATGACAGACCCTGATGTTGCTGACATTACTTACATAGAGCCTCTCAACCTTGACAGGCTCACTCAGATCATTGACAAAGAAAGACCGGACGCACTGCTTCCTAATCTGGGCGGTCAGTCAGGTCTTAATCTCTGTTCTGAGCTTGATAAGGCAGGTGTGCTTAAAAAGTACAATGTTCAGGTAATCGGTGTTAAGGTAGATGCTATCGAGCGTGGCGAAGACAGGATAGAATTCAAGAACGCAATGAAAGAGCTTGGCATCGGAATGCCTAAGAGTCAGGTAGCATACAGCGTTGAAGAGGCTGTAAAGATCGCTGAGGAGCTTAAATATCCTGTAGTTCTTCGTCCTGCGTATACAATGGGCGGCGCTGGCGGCGGAATGGTTTACAATGTAGATGAGCTTAAAGTCGTTTGTGCAAGAGGTCTTCAGGCAAGCTTAGTCGGACAGGTACTTGTTGAGGAGTGCATTTTCGGCTGGGAGGAGCTTGAGCTTGAAGTTGTAAGAGATGCAAATAACAATAAGATCACAGTTTGCTTCATTGAGAATATTGATCCTATCGGTGTTCATACAGGTGATTCATTCTGCTCGGCACCTATGCTGACAATACCTGAAGATGTTCAGAAAGAGCTTCAGGAGATGTCCTATAAGATTATTGAGTCTATTCAGGTTATCGGCGGCTGTAACTGTCAGTTTGCAAGAGACCCTGAGACAGGCCGCATAGTTGTTATAGAGATCAACCCGAGAACATCACGTTCATCTGCACTGGCTTCTAAGGCAACAGGCTTCCCGATAGCTCTTGTGTCAGCAATGCTTGCCTGCGGACTTACTCTTGATGAGATTCCATGCGGCAAGTACGGCACACTTGATAAGTATGTTCCCGATGGCGACTATGTAGTAATTAAATTTGCAAGATGGGCATTTGAGAAATTCAAGGGAGCATCAGATCACCTTGGCACTCAGATGAGAGCAGTCGGCGAAGTAATGAGCATAGGCAAGACATACAAGGAAGCCTTCCAGAAGGCTATCAGAAGCCTTGAGACAGGAAGATACGGCCTTGGCTTTGCAAAGAACTTCCACGATATGAGTAAGGAAGAGCTCATGGCTGAGCTTCGTTATCCCACAAGTGAGAGACAGTTCGTTATATATGAGGCTCTGAGAAAGGGCGCAACTATTGATGAGATCTGGAAGCTCACCAAGATCAAGCACTGGTTCCTTGAGCAGATGAAGGAGCTTGTTGATGAAGAGGAGGCTCTTCTGAAAAATAAGGGCTCTGTTCCCGATAAGGAGACTCTGAAGCAGGCTAAGCTTGACGGCTTCAGCGACAGATATCTGAGTTCGCTCCTTGAAGTTACCGAGGAGGAAATCAGAAATGCACGTCTTGGCTTTGGTATTAAACAGGCTTGGGAGGGCATTCATGTAAGCGGTACACAGAATGCAGCTTATTACTACTCGACCTACCATCTTGATGAGGACAAGAGCCCCTGCAATACAGAAAGACCTAAGATTATGATTCTTGGCGGCGGCCCGAACAGGATCGGTCAGGGTATTGAGTTTGACTATTGCTGTGTTCATGCAGCACTGGCTTTGAAAAAGCTTGGTTTTGAGTCTATTATCGTAAACTGCAACCCTGAAACGGTATCTACTGACTATGATACATCTGACAAGCTCTATTTTGAGCCTCTGACACTTGAAGATGTGCTCAGCATTCATGAGAAAGAGAAGCCTGTTGGCGTTATTGCACAGTTCGGCGGTCAGACACCTCTGAACCTTGCCAATGACCTTAAAAAGTACGGCGTGAATATCCTGGGTACTACTCCCGAGACTATTGACCTCGCTGAGGACAGAGATCACTTCCGTGCTATGATGGATAAGCTCGGAATCCCGATGCCCGAGGCCGGAATGGCAGTCAATGTTGACGAGGCACTTGAAATTGCAAACAAGATCGGTTATCCTGTAATGGTAAGACCTTCCTATGTTCTTGGCGGCCGTGGAATGGAAATAGTTCACGATGACGAAATGATGAGAGTTTATATGTCTGCCGCTGTTGGTGTTACACCTGACAGACCTATTCTTATCGACAGATTCCTTAATCATGCTACCGAGTGTGAGGCTGATGCTATCTCTGACGGTGAGAACTGCTTTGTTCCTGCTGTTATGGAGCATATTGAACTTGCAGGTGTTCACTCAGGTGATTCGGCTTGTATACTGCCTTCCAAGAATCTCTCTCCCGAGATCGTTGCTACTATAAAGGACTATACAAAGAAGATAGCTGTTGAAATGAATGTCAAGGGTCTTATGAATATGCAGTATGCGATTGAGGGCGATACTGTTTATGTTCTTGAGGCAAACCCAAGAGCGTCAAGAACTGTTCCGCTTGTTTCAAAGGTGTGCAGCATCAATATGGTCAAGATTGCAACAGAGATCATTACTTCTGAACTGACAGGCAATCCTTCTCCTGTGCCTTCTCTTAAAGACAAGAAGATAGGTCACTATGGCGTTAAGGAAGCTGTATTCCCGTTCAATATGTTCCAGGAGGTTGACCCTGTTCTCGGACCTGAAATGAGATCAACAGGTGAAGTTCTTGGTATCTCGCCAAGCTTTGGTGAGGCCTACTATAAGGCTCAGGAGGCTACACAGACAAAGCTTCCTCAGGAGGGAACTGTACTTCTTAGCGTAAATGACCGTGATAAGCCTGAGCTTCTCGATATTGCAAGATCATTCAATGAGCTTGGCTTCAAAATCTTAGCAACAGGCAAGAGCTATGAGATGATAACAGGTGCAGGTATTCCTGCAAAGAAGATCTTCAAGATCTACGAGGGAAGACCCAATATCGCCGATGAAATAGCAAACGGTGAAATTCAGCTTATTATCAACACTCCTGCAGGCAAGACCAGTGCTCACGATGACAGCTATATCAGAAAGGCAGCTATCAAGCACAGAGTGCCTTACATTACTACGATGGCAGCAGCAAAGGCAAGTGCCGAGGGTATCAAGGCTATCAAGCATGATACACATTTCGGAGTAAAGTCATTGCAGGCACATCACGCTGATATCAGTGAATAATAATTTAAGGCAATACCGGACAACTCCTGTGCGTCAGATGCGACGTCCAGGTTTTCGTCAGATTGCCTAAATTCGACGCAGGCTTGCTGGTGCAAGTCAAGGAGAATTTGGGTAAGATGACGGATAAGCGGG
>CAMMYU010000029.1:0-3901 GCA_946528545.1 uncultured Ruminococcus sp. | reverse complement strand
AGTTAAAAGTCTTTGGAAAGGGGTTTGGGGAAGAACCTTTCTTCAGAAAGGTTTTCCCCAATAGCTCCCGCAGGCGGCGAGGTGATTTATTATTTAGGGAAATACACACAAAAAAATATATTTTTTGCACCCATATACTATTTTTGAGAGTATTACTTACAGAAAAGCAAAAAACAAAGCTGCAAACTGCAGATGATAATATCAGGAGGTAATTACAATGCCAGCAAACGTAAGAGAAACAGGATTAAATACAAGAGATGCCGAGACTGTAAAGCAGACCAGTGAATTCTACAACGAACTCAATAATAAGGCCAAGAAGAATGCATATCCGCTTCCTGCAAGCGGCAAGCGCCCTGCTAAGGTATATGATGCTGCCTTCTATTATGATCAGCTGCTGCTCCATCTGAATAACATTAATGATGAAGCAAAGACAATGGCAGAGGATAAATTCGGAGTTTCTGCAAAAAATATTCACAACTTTTCCAAATATAACGGCTATGCTGTAGAGGATATTGACCGCATACTTGAGCTTGAGAAGAACCCTGATGCACCTGAAAACAAGGCAAGAATAGAATTTGTAAAGAATCTGCGTGCTACCCTTGTTAAAAACCATGATGCCGGTTCCAAGCTATATGAAAAGATCGAGGCTGAAAATGAAAAGGCTATCCTCGGCGATACAATGAAGGTATATAACGATGCAAACCCCTTTGCTGGTGAGAACTTTAATAACTTTGTCGGACCAAAATACCTTACTATGGAAGCACGTGCCCAAAAAGCAGAGGGTATGGCATATACTGTCGACCGTGCGGGTCCTCTTTCTATATCAATGCTTGCACTTATCAACGAGGGCATGGATTTTGACACTCTGACTGACCCTAAAAAGGGTCTTGACAGAAAGCAGGCTATGTATGATAAGGTCTCTACGCTGATACGCACAGGCGGAGAAGAGGCTCAGCAGTGGATTGCCAAGAATCTCTACGAGGGTCAGAAAAACATTGAGAAAATGATCAGCGATGAGGCAAAGAAGTTTGATTACACCAGAACTGACCTTTTAGAGGACAAGAAGTTCTGTCAGCTTCTTCACCTGAATCATACTCAGTTTGATTCGTGGCAGGAGATGGCAGGCTGCAAGAAGCAGATCGTTGCCATTGCAAATAAGGAGCACCCCGAGATTGACAATTACGAAAAGCTGAAGGATCATTTCAGAGACAGACAGTGTCCTTTGCTGGGACTGAGAAACTGTATCAGCAAGACCCGTAATATCTGTGCAGGCTTGGTAGATGAACATGATCCTGTGGTTCTCGCTTCTGAAACTAAAACTGCTGTAAACTATTGTCTGTTCAACAAGCTCAATATCAAAACGATCGGCAATGCAATTCAGAGAAATACAGACCCGAACAAGCTTCTGGTCGATATGTTTACACCCGAAGAGATCATGCTCGATCAGTTTGTGTCTATGGGACTGCAGTCTCTGAAATATATGGATTCTGATCCTATCTTCAAGGAGCCCGGACTGTCGCTTCCTATGGCAAAGTCTATAATAAGCGGTGAGTTTACAAAGAATATGAACTTTGAGGGCGAAATGATGAAGCCCAAGGTTGTAGGTGCTCCCACTCATGATGATATCCAGGCAATGCTCATCAAAAACTCCCGCAGCAAGGATCTTGAAGCAGTTACAGATTCTCTTGGAAATGTAGACAAGAATATCGAAAATGCTAAGCCCAAGACTGCTATGGAGCAGAAAGCTATCGACTACATGAAAACATCTGCAAACAAGTTTGAGGGTCTTGTAAAGGCTACAGTTGATGCTGACGCAGCAGTACACAACAGCAGCGGTGTTTTCAAGGACGCAGCTAAGTCTCTCAAGGCTCTTGACAAGGCTATGAAGGCTTATGAGGCTGAGCAGAACGTCGCAAAGAGACTCGAAATGATCAAGAAAATGGAGAAGCTCAAGGAAGACGCCGAGACAAAGGTGCAGAAGTACCTCGACCGCAAGGAGAAGAACAAGCCGAGAAACGGCAATTACGAGCAGAAAACTCAGGACAGGATCGACCTTATGAATCTTGCGCTTAAAGAGGTCAAGGATTTCAGATACAACATTGATGACATGAGACTTGATACCGAGACAAGAGCAGTAAGGGCTACATCGCAGGTTATGAATGACCATGATGAGGTGTTCAGGTCTGAGTACACCGAAAAGATCGACGGCCTTATCGCAACAGAGAAGAAGGCAAATGTCAAGACCTTCTACAAGTCGGTAAAGGACGCATATAACAGGCTTGATGTTATTGCAACAGCAGAGAGCGACCAGCCCCTCACAAATGAGCAGATCGCTTCAATAAAGAACGATATGGCAACAATCGCATTCCGTGAGATGCTCACCGATGTAAAGAGTGGAAAGCTTGTAAAGAACAGCCTCTCCAAGAATGCAAAAGATGTCAAGGCAAGCATTGACAAGCTTGAAGGCTCACAGGAGTTCAGCGATAACATACGCAATCTCTTTAATGATGCAGGCAACCTTGACCGCGGCAGATTGAAGGAGATACTCAGCTCGCCTGACAAGTTCTCAAAAAATATAGTAGCCTCCAAGCTTTCGGCGAAGGCTACAGCGGCTATAAAGCAGAAGAAAATGCCTAAGACAGGCAATAACAACGGTTTCAAGAATGAGCTTAACAAGAAACTGAGCTCACAGGTAAAAAAATAAGTAATTTGGAATTTCCATATTTGGTTGTGTATTGATTCTCCGCAGAAGGCAGGAGGCAATACGGAAAACAGCTTATTAAACAAGATGCTTCTGTCATATTCGACAGAAGCATCTTTGTCATATTTTCAGAGAGTGTTTATGCTAGACCTAATTCATTCAGTCCTTCAAGCAGCTTTTCCATCTGAGGGAAGAGATAATTTCTGGCGCTCTCCACCGCTGCTTTTTTATGTTCCTCGGGCATATTTACCCAGATAGCAGGAATAAGCGCCGCTTTAAGAAGGCGATAGCAGTCGGTACACCTGCCACAAATGCACTTTTAGCAAGTGAGCGTTCATTCTCGATACTTTCCGGTGAAGTTTTTGAGGTGTAGACCTTAATAATCTCGTCCTCTGAAATGCGGTATACGCTTCCGTTTCCGCCTTTTCCGATAAGCTTGCAGCCCTCAACGGACATTTTCCTGAGAACTTTATGTACCTCAAGCAGTTCAGTAAAACCTGTAGTATCCAATATATCATAAACGTCATGAGACACATTAATCATGGGCAGTGCATTGGCAATGCGTTTTTTGAGCTTCATAAGAACACGCAGACCGGCGCTTGAAATATATTCAAGCTTTTCAGCGTCAATGATTATGTTTTCGGTTCTGCCTTCGATAGCATCAAAAATCTGACGTTCTGTCTCAGCGGCATTGTTAGTGTCGATTCTGCCGTTCAGAAAGATAGTCAGGGTGTTATTTAAGGTGATTGTTTTCATAGCTTCCTCCTGAAAAAGGATAATATTATAGTAATTATAGCATATTTATGACAAATATTTCAAGGAAGAGAGCTTTGCTTTTTTCAAATTTTTTACAGTTAAACAGTCTGCAGGCCGATGATTCAGCGGTAATAGCGTACAATCGGACAGGCAGACGCAGTAAGGCAGAATGAAATTCGGGGAAAAAGAAAATTTTTTCAAAAAAGGCTTGACAAATACAATCCAAAGTGATATAATAAGTAAGCTGAGTTTGAAACTCAAGAATATGCGGCAGTGCTGGAATTGGCAGACAGGCACGTTTGAGGGGCGTGTGTCCTTGACGTACGGGTTCAAGTCCCGTTTGCCGCACCAATGAGAGCTTCGCAAAACACCGAATTTACGGCGTTTGCGAAGTTCTTTTTTTGTCTTAAATCGCCTTTGGGACTTGTTTGGGACTTATTTTTC
>CAMMYU010000028.1:0-4471 GCA_946528545.1 uncultured Ruminococcus sp. | reverse complement strand
CGTCAGATTGCCTAAATTTACCGCAGGAATACTGTCGTATTTCAAGGTAAATTTGGGCGATATGACGGTAAATATGCAAGTAGATGGCATGCAAAGGCGTATGCCGGTGGTTGTGCGGTGTTGCCTATAATTATTGTATCATATTCAGACCGTAAATGCAATTAGTTTGAAAACATATTGACAGATTTTTTGTTTTGTTTTATACTAAAATAAATGATATCTTTATACAGGTGATTATAATGAGCAAAGCAAAAAGAGACAGTCCGCCATATCTTGAGGACTTTCTGAATCATATAAGGGTCATTGAAGACAGGTCTCCCAGAACTGAGGAAGCATATTACACGGATATGAAAACTTTTCTGAGGTATCTTCTTATCGACCATAATGATGCTGACCCTAATAAAATTGAATTTCAGGATATAGAGATAAAAAATGTTCCTTTTAAGTATGTTGAAGAGTTTACTCTCAGAGATGCATACAGCTATTTAAGATGGCTGACTGATGACAGAGGAAATACCGCAAAGACAAGAGCCAGAAAAGTGACCTGTCTCAGGCATTTTTATAATTATCTGACCAATAAAGCTATGCTTCTGAAAAGCAACCCGATTGAAAATCTTGAGCTTCCAAGGGCTGAGAAATCACTTCCGAAATATCTTACGCTTCAGGAAGCTCAAAAGCTCCTGCGCTCTATAGAAACGAGAAACACCGAAAGAGATTACTGCATTATAACTCTATTCCTTAACTGCGGAATGAGACTTTCAGAGCTGTGCGGTATTGATCTTGATGATATAAACCTTGACAGCAGAACAATAAGGCTTTTTGGAAAGGGCCGAAAAGAACGTATTGTGGCTCTTAATGATGCCTGTGTTGCAGCTATACAGGCATATCTGCCATACAGAAATAAAACAGAAACTGTAACCGATGCCATGTTTTTATCGACAAGAAAAACACGGATCACCAACCGAAGAGTTGAGCAGATAATTGAAGAGTGTCTTGCAAAAGCAGGACTTTCAAATCTGGGTATCTCTACACACAAGCTTAGACATACAGCGGCAACGCTTATGTATCAGAATGGTGTTGATACTTTGCTTCTGAAAGAAGTACTCGGCCATGAAAGCACTGCAACTACTGAAATATATACTCATATCAACAGTGCAAACGTCAGAAAAGCGATAGAATCTAATCCGCTTGCAGATATGAAACCTGATGATAAATAGTAAAGTGAAAGACCTTCGATTTTTATCGAAGGTCTTTCATGGTGGTCATATTTATGTCATAAAGGGTTTAGTCAGATAGAATCGAGTGCTTCCTTAATGTCAAAGAGAATATCATCAATATGCTCTGTTCCGATAGAAAGTCTGATGGTGTTAGGCTTAATGCCCTGATCAAGAAGCTCCTGCTCATTGCACTCGGAATGTGTTGTGGATGCAGGGTGAATTGCAAGGCTCTTAACATCGGCAACATTTGCAAGAAGCGAGAATAACTGCAGGTGGTCAATAAACTTCTGAGCTGTTTTTGCATCGCCCTTGATCTCAAATGTAAAGATTGAGCCGCCGCCGTTAGGATAGTATTTCTTATAAAGCTCCTGCTGAACAGGGTCAGCGGAAACGGAGGGGTGATTTACCTTCTCAACTCTGGGGTCGTTGTTAAGGAATTCTGCAACCTTCAGAGCGTTCTCAACATGTCTTTCAACTCTGAGTGAGAGTGTTTCAAGCCCCTGCAGGAAGACAAATGCATGAACAGGAGAAAGCGTAGCACCAGTATCACGAAGAAGTATTGCTCTGATATAGGTTACAAAGGTTGCATTCGGAACAGCCTTAGCAAAGCTTACACCGTGATATGACTCGTTAGGCTCAACCAGCCACGGGAACTTTCCGCTTCCGATCCAGTCAAATTTGCCCGAATCAACTATTACTCCGCCTATAGAAGTTCCATGTCCGCCGATAAACTTAGTTGCTGAATGTACAACAATGTCAGCGCCGTATTCGATTGGTCTTACAAGATAAGGGGTGGCAAAGGTGTTGTCAACGATAAGCGGGATCTTATGAGCGTGAGCGATCTGCGCTATCTTTTCAATGTCAACTACCTCAGAGTTAGGATTGCCGAGAGTTTCGATCTCTATTGCCTTTGTATTCTCCTTGATAGCAGCTTCAATGCCTGCATAGTCAAACGGATCAACAAAGGTTGTATCAATGCCGTAGTCTTTTAATGTATGTGCAAGAAGATTATATGTTCCGCCGTAGATGTTCTTAGCTGCAACAATATGGTCACCTGCATGAGCTGCTGTCTGAATAGCATAAGTAATTGCTGCTGCGCCAGAGCCAACTGCCAGTGCTGCCGAGCCGCCTTCAAGAGCTGCTATTCTTTGCTCGAAAACGTCTTGTGTCGGGTTTGTAAGTCTTCCGTAAATGTTTCCTGCATCTCTCAGACCGAATCGGTCTGCTGCGTGTTCACTGTTATGGAATACATACGATGATGTAAGATAGATCGGTACTGCCCTTGCATCGGTTACGGGATCGGGATTTTCCTGACCTACGTGAAGCTGTTTAGTCTCAAATCTCAGATTTCTTTCATTTATTTTGCTCATATTAATTACCTCTTTCATTATTTATTAGTTTCAAGTTGTTCAGCCTGTGTTACATTCGACCGCACATTCGTGAATCATAATAAATAAAAACTGCTGAAGTATTCATAAACGCCACCTCTTTAGTTTTAATTCCTATCTGTTTGGTATGCTTAGAGTATATCATATAATTCCGATATTGTCAATAGGAATTGAGGATATTTTTTAACTTTGTAATAAACGATATAATTCCCGGTTGAAAACTATGTATTATTGACAAAATAAACAAAGACAGCAGTTTATGCTGTCTTTGCTGTATTTATTGAGTTAATTATCCATATATGACTTGAAATCAAAGTTTTCGGTGAGGTAATACTCAGTTTTATCAAGAAAAGCCTTTATCTCTTCCCTGTTATCTTTAAGCTCCTTCAGTTTATAAAGGCAGCTTATCCACAAAGGTACAAGACAGCGATATAGCATAAGTACAGTATCTTTTTCAAGCTCAGAAAACTTATAATAATTGCTGACTGTTTTAAGCATATTACATATCCAATTGATTTTATCTTCAAACATATATGGGCTTTCACGTATCAGATAATTAAGGAAGACATCTTTTCCGCAAAGATTGAAATCATAAACTCCGACGAACTTTTTATTATCATCAAGAAGGATATTAGTTGAATTCAAATCAGCCTGAAAAACTGATGTCGGAAGCATTGGATATATCTTCTCAAGTTTATTTCTGTTCTCGGTCCATAAACTCCATATACGTTCAACCTGTTTTTGAAATACAGATGGAAGCGAACGAGCATATTCGATCCATTTCAGAGCGTTTTCAAGTACCTCATCACATTCGTCACTGGGACAAAACTTTTCAAACAGACAGTATGCTGATGGATAATCAGTATAATCAAAACGTTTATCTGCTATTTTAGCAGTCATTACCCAGATATCATTCATATAGCTTTCATACAGAGGGTCTCGCTCTGATGAATCATCGCTGCGTTCCTGAGATGGTTTAAACTTGGAATATTCTTCAGCGTATGCAATACAGTTTCTGCTCATATAGCTTACTTCAGGAAAAGATCCTGATCTATCGCTTAGTATATCAGGACAATAATATCCGAGCTTTCTGTATTCTTCAACTGTTCTATTCCACATAAAAATCTTTTCCGGGAACGTAAAATCATTATCAGCAAGCTTTACTACATATTTATTATCAATAGTTTCAAAGATAAGTGCTTCTCTGAAATCGCTGTCTCCCCTGCTGCTGTTTATTGTTTCACATGAAAGAGGCTCTTCATCAAAAAAGAGCTTGAAAATTCTAATTTGAGTATCAGTTGGTTTGTTCATATTATTCACCACAAAAAACGTCATAGTCTTCTTAATAAAGAACTATGACGTTTTATTTTTATCAGAGTCCGTTAGGATTGTTTTTTATAAAGTTCCAGCTATCAGCAGTCATTTCATCAAGTCCGTACTGCGCAGTCCAGCCGAACACCTCTTTTGCTTTCTTTGTATCGGCATAGCAGGTAGCTATATCTCCTGCTCTTCTTGGCTTAACAACGTAAGGAAGTTCTCTTCCGCAGGCCTTCTCAAAACTATGAAGCACATCATATACGCTTGAACCCTTTCCTGTTCCGAGGTTTACAGCGTCAGCGCCTGTATGCTCAAGTACGTATTTCAAAGCACACAGATGACCCTTTGCAAGATCAACAACGTGTATATAATCTCTTACACCAGTTCCGTCAGGAGTATCGTAATCATCACCGAATATTCCAAGCTTTTCAAGCTTTCCAACGGCTACCTGACAAATATAAGGAAGAAGATTGTTAGGTATTCCGTTCGGGTCTTCACCGATAAGGCCGCTTTTGTGCGCTCCGATAGGATTGAAATATCTGAGAAGCG
>CAMMYU010000027.1:0-3770 GCA_946528545.1 uncultured Ruminococcus sp. | reverse complement strand
CTCATAGGGTTGACAAAATCACACAGAGCATTTGAAAGCCCGGTTGAGCCCTCCGTGGACAAGTATTCTGTTGCTTCATCTTCATAGTCTTGTTGGTTTTCATAGCGCTCTTCATTTTCATAGTTGTAGTCTGGTGTTTCTGCAATGACGGGTTCAGGCGCTGCGGTTGTAGTTGTGGTGACGGTAGTGGTC
Organism: uncultured Ruminococcus sp.; assembly: GCA_946528545.1. Lineage (GTDB taxonomy): Bacteria > Bacillota > Clostridia > Oscillospirales > Ruminococcaceae > Hominimerdicola. Next base: position 3,578 of record CAMMYU010000027.1, on the reverse strand, counting down.
TCTGTGACTGCTTCGGAATCGGATTCTTCGGCAGAAGAGGAGGATCCTGAAGCTGCTGAGGTTTCAGCAGCCGAACTTGTATCAGAATTATAATATGATGACGAATCAACTATTTCATCAACGTCAGACGAATATTCAGTATCACTCGGAACAATGGCCGTCATTTTTTTATTGTCAGGCACCGATGCCTTAGGAAGACTTTTTCCTAAAGTATTATGCGCAAATATCACGGCTCCCGTTATTACTGCGGCAGCACACAACGCACTTGCAGCAATAGCAGGTACAGACACAATCTTTGCCTTCGGCATAGAGATAGTCTGCCTTGGGTTAAGAGCGCTCATACAGTAAAAGCAAAATTTAGAACTCTTGGGAAGCTCGGCTCCGCAATTCGGGCATTTATTCATTTGCACCACCTCCGTGCCTTTGCAAGAGCAGTATTCAGCTCGTTTGCATCATTATATCTTTCGCTCGGATTTATTGACAGACATTTTTGAAGTATCTTCTTTATATGCTTGTTTTCGCACATTTTCACAGAGGGGTGAACTCCCGTTATAAGCATATTAAGTATAACGCAAAGAGAATAAAGATCAGTTCTGTTATCAGACTGTAAAAAGCCGAACTGCTCTGGCGCAGCATAGCCAATTGTTCCAAGAACAGTAGTATCACCGTCATTGGATTTTTTATATAATCTGGCTGAATCAAAATCTATTATCTTAATAGTATTATCATCTGTAATGATTATATTTTCAGGTTTAAGGTCCCTGTGTACAATGCTGCACTGATGAAGCGCATACAAGCCTTTGCATATATTCATTACAATATCAACAGCCTCTCGCTCCCCCATATTATGATCTAAATCCTCCAGAGTAACACCCTCACAGAATTCCTCATATATGATATAAGCATCATCAGCTTCGGCAATCTCATATATACTGCACACATTTTCCGAGTTGATATTCTGAAGTATCTTATAGACCTCTATATCCGCGGGCTTGAATATTGTTGTACGAACCAGCTGATGACCCTTATCATCACTTAAAAGTACTTTTTCGTGACTGCTTTTTTTTACAAGGTAATTAGTTACAGTAAATCTATCAGATATAATATCTTCAAGCTCTTTATAATCAACACACGCATCAAACACTTTACTGCACTTCCTTACAGAAAAAAACTTTTCTAATCTATTATATCATATAGAAATACTGTTTTCAAGCACGAATAAAAAAATTTATATATTTTTCCAAATATGCTTGGTGAATTTATCTGTCACGAAGTTTTTTTATTATGTTTTTTTATTATATTGACATAAAGCCTATATAATGATATAATTAGTATAGATTTTTATACCCAAAAACAACTATTCAGCCAAGGCGGAATTATTATGAGCAATAAAAATGTTAATTCAAAAAATAAAGCATATCCGTATATCAGGAATATTACGGCTTTGTTTTTATGCATTGTTATAAATCTGGCAGGCAGACAGCTTTCTGCAACCTATGAGCTTCCGGGCTGGTTTGATACCTATGGTACGTTTATATCATCTTATACTATGGGTCCTGTTCCGGGGGCAATAGTCGGAGCTTCGGGAAATCTGATTATTTCATTCTGGAAACCAAATGCATTCGCATACTCATTAGTCAGCATTTTTCTTGCTGTCAGTGTTGGTTATATGGCAAGAAAAAAATATTTTAATACCGTTTTTCACACTATGACCGTTGCAGGAGCTACCGCAGTAGGCTCAACTATTATTTCATCTGTACTAAATATTGTCTTAAATAAATGCAGTACTAATAATATATGGGGAAACGGTGTCAGAGATTATCTGACAGGAATCGGTCTCGGAAAAATCCCGTCTACTATCATAGGTGAGTTTTATCTGGAGTTCCCCGATAAGCTGCTTGCTGCAATGCTAATGTATATTATTATCAGGATAGCCAGATCAATCAGCAAAAACAGGAAGTCAGATGTTCTGAAAAAATCTTCTGCCGCTGCAATTGCATTTTTTTTGATTATCGGTATTGGTGCTTTGCCCGTTTATACATCTGCCGAGCCTGCAAAAGAAGTCAACACTGACAAAAACATTCCTATCTCATATATCCAGACTATATACAACAGCGAGAACGGTCTGAACTGCGGTCATGCTAATGATATTGCTCAGACTAATGACGGCATTCTATGGATAGGCACTTATGCCGGTCTTTACAGATATAACGGTACTGAATTTGTACTCAGGAATGATTTTGATGCTGTAAGGAATGTAAACTGTCTGTATGTTGACAGAGAAGGCAGACTATGGATAGGTACAAACGATAACGGCCTTGTAGTTGTTATAAACAATGAGGTTACCAATGTTCTGACGTCAGACAACGGACTGCCCTCTGACTCTATAAGGTCAATCGTTCAGAGCGCTGACGGAGAATACTATATTGGAACTTCTGACGGTATCATAACCTTAGAGCTTAAAATGGGAATAACTATGAAAGCTGTTATACCCGAGGTAGGTTATGTCAGCAGGCTGTCTGCTGATGAGAATGGTCATGTATCTGCGATAAATGCTGAGGGCTGCATTTTCGTGCTTGAGGATAACAAGATACTTGCCTCGCTCGACCCCAAGACCGAAGGCGTTAATTTCAGCAGCTGTTCTTTTGACTCTAAAGGTACGCTTTATGTCGGAACTGTCGATGCCGAGGTTATTGAATACAGATTTTTTAAGCATTCTCTTGTTTCATTCAGAAAGACCTACTGCCCGCAGCTTTCAAAAATAAACTGCATATATCCCGAAATAAATAATCAGACATGGATCTGCTCGGACAATGGTATCGGTTATATTGACTCTGACAATCGGTTTATGAAGCAGGAATCCGGAGACTTTAACCACTCTGTCGAGAAAATGACCTTAGATTATCAGGGAAACCTCTGGTTTGCATCATCAAGGCTGGGGCTTCTGAGACTTTCACGTTCAACCTTTACAGATGTGTTTGCAGATACAGGTCTCGATTCCAGCGTTGTAAACACAACTGCTATGTATAAAAACAATCTGTATATCGGTACTGATGACGGACTGAAAATAGTTGATATTAATAACAGAAACCCGTTTGAAAATGATCTTACCAAGCTTTTTGAAGGCAAACGTATCAGATGCCTTATGACCGACTCTGAAAACAATCTTTGGATATGCAGTTATGGCATAGGGCTGGTATGCCTTGACAAATATGGTATCATACACGAATTATATAAAGATCACAGCGAGCTTGGTCAGAGAGCCAGAACCTGTTATGAAATGAAAGACGGAACTATTGCAGTTAGTACATCTAACGGTGTGTTCTTTATTAAGAACTACAAGATCGAATCAAGCATTCCCTACGGCGATGAGTTTGGCTATGCGACAGTTTTATGCTTCCTGCAGAATGATGACGGTACACTTTATGCAGGTACGGACGGAAACGGAATTGCTGTTATCAGAAATGGCAGAATGGACAGCTCTATTACAAGAGATGACGGCCTTACTTCGGGAGTTGTCATGAGAATGGTTCGTGACCCTGAGGATAACAGCGTTTATATAGTCACATCAAACAGTA
>CAMMYU010000026.1:0-10390 GCA_946528545.1 uncultured Ruminococcus sp. | reverse complement strand
CCCAAATTCTCCTTGACTTGCGTCAGCAAGCCTGCGTCGAATTTAGGCAATCTGACGAAAATCTGGACGGCGCATCTGATGCACAGGGGTGGTGCGGTGTTGCCTTAATGTAAGATTTTAAGTTATTCCTTTAATTATATTATATTTTTGTTATGTTTTTAATAACTTATTGTTTCCATATTATTAATATCTCTTCCACCTGATAAGTGACATTCTTCGCTTTTATTAAGGAAGCAGCCCTTTTTGGGAGTATAAATGGCGAGACTGTTGATTTTGATTTTGCAGTGTGATATAATGAAAAAAAGTTTTTTCAAAAAAGTGAAACTATTTTTCTTCTTTCTGCGACTATATAAGTGAAGGGGGTGAGAACGTGGACAAGTCAAAGATAAACCAAAGCTTTGAAAAGCTTTACGACAGGACATACACAGATATATATAAGTATATCCTGCTGAAGGTCAGTCCGAAGGAGACAGCCGAGGACATACTCCAGAATATTTATCTTGAGCTGTACAGGAAGATGCTTTCGGGCGAAACTATACTGCGCCCAAAGCATTTTCTCCTGACAGTTGCCAAAAGGCGCGTTGCTGACCATTACAGGAGCGCTCCCGACGAAGAGAGCTTCGACGATAACATAGCAATAGTCGATGAACGTGCGCTGGAGGACCTCGAAAACGATGACAGCTTTCTGTATGAGGACATCATGCGGAGTTTAGAACAATCGGACACGACCGCTTATCGTATTTTTTATCTTCACTATGCCTGCGGTCACACTCTTCAAAAAACTGCGAAGCTTCTGGGAATGACGGAATCGACTGTAAAGTCGAAAATGTACCGCACACTCTCGAAGCTCAAAAAACAACTAACGGAGGAGGACAACTATGCGTTATTCAGACGGAGTCGCTAAGTACAGCGAAGAAAAGAAAAAGAATATCCTGAACGCTGTCATAGACAGTGATAACGCTGTTTCTTCCGCAGAGAACAGGGAGGAGATCACTATGACAACAAACGGACAGGCAAGAATCAAGAGCAAAAAAAGCGGGCTTATCGCAGCAGCCTGCGCAGCACTCATTATCGGAGGGGGCTCGGCAGCATACTTTTCTATGAAAGCCCCCGATAAGGAGGTCAGAACATCACCTGCAGCAAGCGCACCGCAGGAGGAGCTCTCTGACAGCAATCAGGGAAGTCAGTCAATGACATTCATGGATATGGTCGAGAACACCGACGCTATCTTTGAGGGCGAGATCACCGAAATAAAGGTCGGAGCTCTCACCCCTGATGGTATGGTGTTCGATGCTTCAAAGAAAGATGTCGAAAATGCCGATAGCATCACTAAGACAGACAGCTTTGGCAATTATTTTCAGTGTACGGTAAAGATTAACGGTATAGCTTTCGTATACAGTGATGAGGAGGTAGATATCCCCGATGAGATCACCTTTATCATGCCTGTTGATACCGAAAACGTAAAGTTTGATAATAACGGCGAGGAAAGCAGCACAGTTGGAATGAAAGTCGGAGACAGAGACCTGTTCTTTCTCAGACATTCCGAGCTTCCGTCTGTTGACTGGGAGCCAACTGCGGTAAATTCTGTATTTGAGTATGATAACAGCACGCACTCCTACAAAAACGACATTGAAGAGGGCGTCTACGAAGACGAGATCACCGACTATATGCTGAACTATTTCAGCTATGAGGAGGAGGAGTTTGTGACAAGCTGGGCTGATTATCACGAGGAACCCTACACCATTGAATACGGCTTTTCAAATGCTGCACCGGGATGTGTGATACACATGGAGTATTCTGATGACCACTATGTGATCACGCTCCAGCCTGAGGGTCCCGAGGCTGAGCAGGCAGAGAAAGAAGAGACAGAAGCTGCCGAGACTGAGGAAGCCGAGAGCGAAGACCCTCTCGGAGTGGGGCTCAAGGTTGACGATCATGGCAAGATCGTTGAGGGCTTTGAGGGACTGGATATAAAGATATCAGAGCTCTGGTATGTACCTGATAATCACATCTACGGAATAGCAATAGATGTCAGCGCCACTGACGGTTCACCGCTTCCGTGGGGCTATGACAGCGGTGCTATGACAATGGTTTATGATGACCTGACTCCGTTCATGGAAGCAACAGATGCAGACAGCGTTACCATGCTCGGCGGCTGGGCAAAAGAGGGTGAGCCGAACACAATGAGGTTCCTGCTTTCAACAGAGCCAAAGGCAGATGCTGACGGCGTTGATGAAAATACCGAGATATTCCTCGGTATAAATGCGATAACCGATGAAGAGGGAAATGAGGTAGCGACAGGCAGATTTGAAGCACACTTCCATTTTGACCTGAACAACAAGCTGTCAGACAGGTGAATTTTTCAGAATATAACACATCAGACCCGAAAACAGGAAACTGTTTTCGGGTTTTGTTGTTTAAAAAGCGCAAAAAAGTGCGGAGTGAATTGTTTAAAACATTGAAAAGAAAAAAAGATTTAAAAACCCCTTGACAAATTGATAGCATGACGATATAATATACTAAACTCAGAAATGAGGGAAATAAAAAAATCATTAAGGAGGAGATTTTATGGCAAGGTTTTTTATTCCTGGCACACAGTCAAACGCATCGGCAGAGACAAAAGATTATCTGCTGAGAAAAAGGGTGATAACACTTGAGGGGCAGATAACAATCGAATCGGCAAGTGAGATCGTCAGACAGCTTTTTGTCCTCGGAAGTGAATCGAGTGACAATATCACAATGCTCATCAATTCAGGCGGAGGAATAGTAAGAGCAGGGCTTTCGATAATAGATGCGATGAAGCTTGTTTCGTCTGAAATCACCTGTGTTTGTACAGGAGATGCATACAGCATGGCGGCATTTATTTTCGCACAGGGTGACAAAAGGCTGATGCTTCCGCACTCAAAGCTGATGATACATCAGGCACTGATAGGCGGATACATTGAGGGAGGAAGCAAGACTCTTGCCGAGATCAGCAAAAATCTGAATTCTATCAGTGATACAGTAACGGAGCTTCTGGCTGAGAGAACGGGTAAAACTATGAAGGAGCTCAAAAAGGCAATGGACCATGACAATTTCATGACGCCCGAGGAAGCGATAAGCTTCGGGATTGCAGATGCAGTAACAACTAAGCTTGATGATTTTATGGAGGTAGTATTATGAGTAATAATTCGATTATTCTTTCAAAGAAGTACAGGCTTGAAATAGATGAAGAGTGCCTGAACAAAAACATCTGCGTAATCGGAGCACCTGGCTCCGGAAAAACGCACAGCTTCCTGAAGCCGAACATTCTCCAGCTTGCAGAGGCAGGGCACAGCATGGTTATATCCGATACAAAGGGCAACCTTGTAAAGAAGTACGGTCTTTTCCTTGAGGATAAGGGCTACGATGTAAAGGTGTTTAACCTGATTGAAACTGACAAGTCAATCACCTATGACCCGATTTACAATGTCAGGACAGAGCGTGATGTTCTGACGCTGGCAACTATTATGGGAGGAAGAACGTGTGATTATTCAGACCCGTTCTGGCATAATTCAGCGGTCAATTTTATTCAGAGTATGATAGCCGCTGTATGCTTTGAACAGACAGGATATCCCAGAAAAATGAGCAGTGTTTCTGATTTGTTTACACTTGAAAACTACACAAAAATCAGCGAATATGCTAAGCTGATAGATGTTATTGTCAGAAATAATCCTGACAGCATGGCTGTAAGGCTTTACAAGGCTTACAGTGTGGTAAAGGGTGCGGAATCAACAACCAGCGGTATTCTTTCGATAGCCAGTGAAATGATGATGCCGTTCATGAACGATGCCGCACTCAGACTATATGCCGATAACGAGCTGAAGTTTGAGGATATAGGCAAGAAGAAAACTGCGGTATTTGTAATAATCAGTGACAATGACCGTTCAATGGATAAGCACGCTGACATCTTCTTTTCACAGCTGCTGAACGTTCTTATAAAATATGCCGACACAAAGTGTGAAAATTCAAGGCTGCCTGTGCCTGTAAGCATACTTATTGATGATTTCGGAACACAGACAGTCATACCCGATTTTGATTGCATTATTGCCGCAGCAAGAAGCAGAAACATCTCTCTGGGTATCATTCTTCAGTCGGTCGGTCAGCTGAGAAAAGCGTACAATACGGCTGCGGATATAATAATAGCCTGCTGTGATACTCAGCTCTATTTTGGCGGTAATGATTATGAGACTGTACGGCTTGTTTCCCAGCGTGCAGACAGATCGGTTCATGATATAATGAATATGCCATACTGGAAGGTGTGGGTGCTTCGCAGAGGAATGGGCTCAAGGATTGATGATGCATTTGATCTGTCTGAACACCCCGAGCATACAAATACGGGTGAATATGACCCGCTTCTCAGCTATGAGCTTGAGAGCAGACATTTTAATATAAAAAGAAAAAGAATGAATTATGATGAGCTGAGCTATGACCTGCTTGTCAGCGCAGATTTGTTCCGAAAAAACATATACTATTTGTTTTACGAACAGTTTGGCAGAGAGTTTAAGGTTGACGGTAAAATGGATTCAAAAACTAATATTGCTTACTGCTTGTCGGTCCAAAGCGGGGATAAACGATTCCTGTGCCTTTTTGAAAGACGCAAGAGTCTGCTTGATGATTTCTATTATAATTTCAATATTGAACCGATTCTTTCAAAGTTCAATGAAAATGAAAGGGAAATTGATTATGTGCTTCTTGTAAGCTTTTCGGGCTTTACATACGAAGAAGAGAAATATGCAGATGAGCATAAAATATGTCTTGTGAACAGGGAGGGCTTTGAAAACAGCATAAATCAGAAGGGTAATACTATTCTTAATCTTCACAATTTTGAAGACCTTAAAAGAAAGCATGATATGCATAGAAGGAAGTAATAATTGACTTGATTTTTCGGTTAAACTGTGGTATTATATGTGTACAGACTGCTCCGCATTTTTACGGGGCAGTCAGGTACATGGGAGTGAGCTTATGTTTAATGTGATATGTAAGGACTGCGGAAAGGAATATCATTCCGATATTAATCGAAACGGATACTGTGAGGAGTGCCGTTCAAAAAGGATCGCAAAGTCAAAGCATAAATATTATGAGAGCCGAAAGGGTACAAGAGCAGATATAAAAGACAAGCTCACAGCCTGTGAGCAGTGCGGAAGGCTCTTTGATGCAAAAATGTCATCACAGAAGCTGTGCAGTATATGTCAGCTGCTGAAGGAACGCAATTACAGAATGACATCATCAAATCAGTACAGGAAGGATAATCAGGACGTTATCCAGATAAAAGTTCCGAAGGGTATGCGTGATGATCTGAAAAAATATGCGGCGTCAAGGAATATGTCGCTGACCTCGCTTATAAGGCTTAGTCTTGAGCTTGAGAAAAGCATTTACAGTCTTCCTCAGGAAAGGATAGATAGGATAACAGAGCTTATAACTGCTTTTCAGGAAGACAGTAATGACAGCGAAGAATAGAATATTATGAATAACAGCCCGAAGGTGAGAGTCTTCGGGCTGTTATGTTAAGCCAGCACTGCAAGCTGCTGCCTGACTTAGCTAAATTCGGCTTGACTTAAAAGGATATTAGTGATATACTGTTGAATAGGTATATTCGTTTTTTAGAAAAGGAAAGTAATATGGAAATTGATAATATTGATATAGAGCTTCAGGATAATGCGGAGGCTGCTTCTAAAAAGAAGAAACCCCCGAAAAAAAAGAAAAACAGAAAGCTCCTTCTGCAGGTGGGCTTTGTTGCTGTTATTGTGTTTATGCTGGCACTTTTTTCAATAGCTTTGGTTATCTACGGCGGCAGCACAGACCTGTTTCTTTCGGGCAAATCAGATATGATACAGCGTGATCTGAAACATGTAAAATCAAGAATTACAAGTATAAAAAGCTACGGCTTTTTGTTAGATTTTATTGAGGAGCACTACACTGAGATAAGAGTTCCGTTTACCGAAGAGGAGAGCAAAGCGCTTGACAGAGTATATTTTAGCTGTGATGAAAACGGTCTGAGTGAATTAAGCTCTGAAGATGCAAGAAATTATTCTGATATAGAACAGATGGCGCTTGCTAAGGAGCTTTATCAGTGGATAGTTTTCAGGATAGATGATGAGAAGTCATCGTACAACTATGATGAGCTTTATGTAATTGATGTTATGGACCCTGATTGCGGCTTTGTGTTCTTCGAGGGTATTCAGAGTGAAGAAGATGATGATGAAACCACTGCATTCGGCAGAGAGCTTGGTCAGGTGTGGTACTATGAGCCCGAGGATCACGAGGCTGTAAGAAAGTTCAGATCGGGAAAGTATAAAGAATATGAGTTTGAGCTTTCAAGTGACAGGACTGATAAGAAGGAATATTACATAGGCTGTACTCCGCTTGTTGAAGATAATGAGGTTAAGGGTATTATCTGTATCGCCTATGATTATGACGAGTTCTCCAGGGAGCTTGACTCAAACCTGAAAATCATGTTCATTGTTGGTATCACGGGTATAGGTATTTCAGGCGGAATACTGCTTCTGTATATCTATTTCAAGGCTATCAGACCTCTCAGACGTGTAAGTCTGAATGTCAGAAGGTATATGGAGGACAAGGACAGCGAGGCTGTTGCTGAGAACCTCTCAAAAATAAGAACTAAGAATGAGTTCGGAGCTCTTGCAGACGATATTACCGAGCTTACAAGAGATATCAGTAAATATACGGGAGAGATCCGTGACCTTATCGGAGCGCAGGAAAAGGTATCGGCAGAGCTTAATCTTGCCGCAAAAATACAAGACGATATGCTTCCGAAGAAGTTCCCCGAGCATGAGGCCTTCAAGCTTTATGCTATAATGGACCCTGCAAAGGAGGTCGGCGGAGACTTCTATGACTTCTTCTATATAGATGATGACCATCTCGGACTTACTATTGCCGATGTATCGGGCAAGGGAGTTCCTGCGGCATTGTTTATGATGATGTCAAAATTGCTTATACGCAACTATGCAATGTCGGGCCTTTCACCTGCCGAGGTTCTTGATCACTCGAATAAGAGTATCTGTGAGAACAACAATGCAAATATGTTTGTGACCGTGTGGTTTGGTATTCTTGAGATTTCCACAGGACACATAGTTGCAGGCAATGCGGGTCACGAGTATCCTATGTTAAGAAAGGCAAACGGAGAGTTTGAGCTGTTCAAGGATAAGCATGACTTCGTTCTCGGAGTAATGAAGAGGAAAAAGTATAAGCAGTACGAATTTGATATAGAAAAGGGCGGCTCTCTGTTCGTTTATACTGACGGCGCTCCTGAGGCAACCAGTGCTGATGAGGAGCTGTTCGGAACTGACAGAATGCTTGCTGCTCTGAATATTGAGGCAAATGCTGAGCCGAATGAGCTGATTGCTTCGGTCAAGGAGAGGATAGACCAGTTTGTGGGAGCAGCACCTCAGTTTGATGACCTGACAATGATGTGTATCAATTTCAGCGGTGCTGATGAGGAGACTTCCGATTCTGAGGAGTGATACTGTGTATTGCAGAATAGCCGATGATATAGCCCTCAGGGGCTGGCGGTTTGTAAATGCGGCGTATTACCGTAAGGGAAAAATTTATGCAGAAGGCCTGAGCTCTGATGAGCTCGGGCTTCTGCTTCTTTGTGATGCTGAGCACGACCTGCCCGAAAGTGAACTGCTCGGGGAGCTTATTAGAAAAGGTCTTATAGAGACCTGTGCAAAGGGCGAGCACCCATCGGAGTGGTCGGTGTACAGAAAGTATGAGCACCGATACTTCCCGAAAATGAACCTGATGATAACGGGCAGATGCAACTATAACTGTCTGCATTGCTTCAATGCGGCTGATAATGCTCCGCTGATGAGCGAGTGGAGCTTTGAGGATATCTGCACATTGCTTGATCAGGCTTCTGACTGCGGTGTGAATGCTTTCACTCTCACCGGCGGAGAGCCTATGCTCCACCCGCATTTTATGGATATAATCCGTGAGATATATAAGCGCAATATGTTCGTGTTTGAGCTGAACACAAACGGGTATTTCATCACGCAGGAGCTCCTTGATATGTTGAAGGAGACAGGCTGCTATCCTCTTATGAAGATATCCTTTGACGGTGCAGGCACTCATGACTGGCTGAGAGCTCATAAGGGCGCAGAGGAGAAAACTCTTTCTGCAATAAAGCTATGCATTGACAACGGCTTTTCTGTAATGGTGCAGTCTCAGGTAAATAAAAAGACCCTGGGTACTCTTAAAGAGACCGCAAGGCTTATGAACGATATGGGGGTTGTGAATACCCGATTTATCAAGACAACAGAAGTAAGCCGCTGGCTTGAAAATGCCCCTGAAGCACAGCTTTCGTTTGATGAATATATGAGCGAAATGACTAAGTTCTGTTCATGGTATGCAAAGTCGGGCATGACAATGAATGTAGATGTATGGCAGCTTATGCGGATATACCCGCGAAGTAAGACCTACACCCTTTCCGCAGTGCTTTGCCGTGATGGTGAGTACCGCCCGACAGCGCCTGTATGTAAGGGCAACAGGGGTATGATAGGTGTTACCTCATCGGGTGATGTGATACCATGCCTGCAAATGTCGGGATCGTATGAGCTTCTGGGTATCAGGCTTGAAAATCTTCATGAGCACAGCTTAAAGGAGCTCCTGACCGACAGCCTATATCTTGATTCAGTCTGTACGAACCTTTATAAACTTTCCCAAAACAACCCCAAGTGCGCCGAATGCCCTTATTTCAAATACTGCTGCGGCGGCTGCAGAGCGCTTGGTATGGTGAGCTCGGTAGATGTTATTGAAGCAGGCAAAACAGTAAACTATTTCGGTGAGGATAAGACAAAGTGCCTGTTCTATTACGGCGGCTGGTATCAGCGCTGCGTTAAGGCTATGAACGGCTGGGAGAACGGCTCACAAATTGAGCTGCCGGAAAATGAAGAATAAAAAAGCCTATGTGTACTAAATTTTGTACACATAGGCTTTCTTTTTCAAGCATATTATTTTGGGAAAACAGGAAGCTTTTCCAGAAAGATTATATCATCTCTGTCAGCCGCAGCGCCCTCAGCGAGGACGGCTGCCTTTGCTGAGATAATCGCACCTGCTGTTTCGGCAAGCCTTTCGATAGCCACCAGCGACTCTCCTGTGCTGATAACATCATCAAGAATAAGCACTCTCTTTCCTTTAAGAAGAGCTATGTCCTCCTGCGAGAGGTAAAGTGTCTGCTCATGAGCAGTGGTGATAGAATTTACCTTTACCGAGATAGGGTCGGTCATGTAAACCTTGACAGATTTCCTTGCCACAACATAATTCTTACCTGACTGCCTTGCAGCCTCGTATGCAAGCGGAATGCCCTTTGTCTCAGCAGTAAGGATAACATCGAACTCACCGCATTTTTTGAGCAGCTCAGTTGTGCAGGCTACTGTCAGCTCAACATCAGAAAACATGATAAATGCTGCAATATCCAGCGTTTCATCAACAGGGCAGAGTGTAAGCTCTCTTGTAAGCCCTGCAACATTTAATGTATAGGTCATAAAAACACTCCTTAAATTTATTTACAGGAAAATATATTTCATTACAAAAAGCACAGCCAGTACATACATAAGCGGGTGTACCTTTTTAGCGTTTCCGCAGAGAAGATTGATCGCAACGTATGAGATTATCCCAAGTGATATGCCCTCAGAAATGCTGTAGAACATCGGCATAGCGAGAATACACAGGTAAGCAGGGATAGCGTCGGCATAGTTTTCGTTCAGCTTTATCTCAGTTACGGATGAGAACATAAGAAAGCCTACGATAATAAGTGCAGGTGCTGTTGCAAACGAGGGTATCGCTATAAATAACGGCGCTAAGAACATTGAGATAAGAAACAGCACAGCCGCAGTGATCGCTGTAAGTCCTGTTCTTCCGCCGGAGCCTACACCCGAGGCAGACTCAACCGTAGTTGTGACTGTCGAAGTTCCGAGTACAGCTCCTGCCGTAGTGGCGATAGCGTCAGCCATAAGAGCAGGCCTTATCCCCGGGAGCTTGCCGTCATCATCGAGCATTTTAGCTTTTGTGCTGACACCTATGAGCGTGCCGATAGTATCAAAAAGGTCAACAAACAGGAACGAGAACACAACTATAATAAAGTTCATTATCCCGACTTCCTTGAGGCTTACCGAAAAGCATTTTCCTGCTGTTTTTCCGAGAGCCGAGAAGTCTGTAATTGAGAAGTGAGGGAACACCGAGAAATATTCAATACCGTCAGGCCTATAAATACCGAATGCCTGGCAAAGCATTCCGAGCGCCCATGTTGCGATAATGCCTATCAGTATAGAGCCTTTGACATTCTTGATATACAGCGCCGAAATGATTATAGTACCGATTATGGTGAGCAGTGCGCAGATACCCGATGTTC
>CAMMYU010000025.1:0-3332 GCA_946528545.1 uncultured Ruminococcus sp. | reverse complement strand
TAGATTTGACCGCCTACCGTTTTTCACGATACGTTCCCGTATCTACATAGTAACACAAATGTTTTGATATGTCAACACAAAGACCCCGCAAAAGCGAGGTCTTTTCATTCCTGTTGAAACCAGTCGGCAAAGCCGACACCTTACCTGTTCCCTGTTCCCTGTTACCTGTTCCCTACCTACGAAGTCCCTGCATAAAGCCGCCGAGCTCTACCGAGCAGACGTCTCCGCCTATGAGCTTTCCGTCACAGACGATAAGATTGGCTTTTATGCAGTCCTTTCCCGAATAGCCCTTGTAGTTCATGACCGTGTAGGTGTAAACAGTCGCTTTTTTGCCCTTGTAGTCCGACAGGTCAAAGCCCTGCTCCTTCTGAAGGTCATTGTAGGTCTTGTATACCTTATCAAACTTCTCGGGGATAGTTATCTCACGGGTGCTTTCGGGCTTTGTGCTGACCTTCCAGCCCATTTCACTCAGAAATGCCTGACGCTCCTTTTCGCTTCCGAGCTTTGTCTGCGATGCCTTTGCCCTCACCGCCCCGATCACCAGCACCAGAGCCGTCACCGCAAGGGCTATGACCGCCAGCAGAACTGCGCTGTGCTTCAGGTTTCTGAGCTTTACTGTTTTTATGTACATAGCTGTCTCCTTTCCTGCGGAACTGCCTCACTTGTCCGCTTTTTAACAGGTATATGCAGAGCTCTCTCAGCTTATTACAGAACAGCGCATTTTTTCTTGTGTCATGACAGCCTGCTAAGCACTATATACAGTATGGCAAAAATTTGTCCCTTGTGCAAAATAGCTAAATCTCAAAGTGCTATTTAATGTGAATTAACGATTTTGTGCTTTTTCATAAAAATTACTTTGACAAATCGAAAATATGTGGTAAAATAATAATAGGTAACGTCTGTCGCTGTGATGACAGCGTTAAATGACTGCGCCCTCTTAAACGGCAGTGCCGTGCGGAGCAGTCTCCGCAAACCGGCTGTTGCAGTGCGGTATGCGGGCTTATCTATTTCATGTACGTGAAAGGAGCAATGAGCTTATGTCAAAAATAATTGCAGTTACTTCGGGTAAGGGCGGAACAGGAAAATCATCTATCAGCGCCTGCCTGGGTTATGCTCTTGCAAAGCAGGGTAACAGAACCCTTATAATCGAGCTGGACTTCGGTCTGAGATGTATGGACATCATGCTGGGTATGCAGGGTAATATTCCTTATGACCTTGGCGATGTTCTTGAGGGCACCTGTGATGTTTACAAGGCTACAACTACTGTTAAGCTTGCCTCTAACCTGAGTGTGCTCTGCGCACCGAGCGATCCTTTTGTACAGCTCAAGGCTGAGGACATTGAGAAGATCACTCAGGAAATGAGAAAGTATTTTGAATACATCATTATTGACACCTCTGCAGGTATCAACGGTTCTGTATTCGACATTGTAACCAACTCTGACCTTATTCTTATAGTAACTACACCTGACCCTGTCTGTGTAAGAGACGGAAGAATGATGTCCGATGAGTTCTACAAGAGAGGAAACCAGAAGCAGAGACTTGTTATAAACAAGGCTAACAAGAGAATCTTCGAGTATGACGATATGGATGACCTTGATGCTATCATTGATACTATCGGTGTACAGCTTCTCGGCGTTATCCCCGAGGACAGCGCAATTCCGCTTGCAACAGGTAAGGGCGCACCGCTTTCGTCGAGCTCAATGGGCTTCCTTGCATTCTCGGCTATTTCGAGAAGGATCAAGGGCGAGCATATACCGCTTTCGATAAAGGTTTGATAACTGTACTATTATATAAATCGGGGGGATCATTTTGAATATAGCACTTATCGCACACGACTCCAAAAAGGAGCTTATGGTTCAGTTTTGCATAGCTTACTGCGGAGTTCTGAGCAAACACACATTATGCGCTACCGGCACTACCGGAAAGATGGTCGCCGAAGCAACAGGGCTGAGCGTTCAGCGTTATCTGAGTGGTTCTCAGGGCGGAGACCAGCAGATCTCTGCAAGAATCTCCTGCAACGAGATCGACCTGCTTCTCTTTTTCAGAGACCCGATCTCCGCAAAGCCTCACGAGCCCAATGAAGCAAATCTTATGAGACTTTGTGATGTTCACAATATACCTGTGGCTACGAACATAGCAACAGCCGAGGCGCTTATCCATGCGCTTGAGCGAGGCGACCTTGACTGGCGTGATATTGTTAATCCTTCCGCCCCCATGTAAGACCGGAATGAGCGATACTGCAATAAAAAACACTTCTGCTGTATAACGGCAGAAGTGTTTTTGTTTTAAGGCAGCACCGCACGACCCGCGGCTAACGCCCCTGCGCTGCCTTGCTACAGTGCAAGCTTGTCCCTTGTGACAGTCATGGAGTTGTTGTACATCTCTATAAGCTCATCGGCAGTGTTGTACTGCTCGGAGAGCTCTCCGCTTTCGGTCAGAAGATAGTTTCCGCCCCAGTGCCCGATTATACCCCAGAAGGCATTGTCATCGGCTAAGCTCTGGATCGAGGGGAAGCTTCCGCACTCACTCATAATTACGGGCTTGTCGGGGCTGATGTTTGCAAGATACAAGAGCACATCTGCATGGCTGTCAGTCTTGTCCTCGGAGTAGACATCTGCCGAAACTATATCGCACAGAGAATCGCCCACATACCAGTCGGCATTCTGAGCGCTCCACACCCAGATAAGATTGTCAAGCCCGTGGTAAACGTTCAGTCTCTTGTAAAGCACCTTCCACAGCCAGATATAGCTGTCCTTGTCCCTTCCCCACCAGAAGAGCCCGTTGCTCGCCTCGTGAAGAGGTCTCCACAGCACAGGAACGCCTGCGTCTTTAAGCTTTTTAAGCTCCGCAGCCGCCTTGTCTATGTCCTTGATAAGCTCTACGGTCTCGGCTGCGATCTTGCCCTCGTCACGCATTTTTTCAAGGCTCTCTATAGGCTGCTCGGCTGTCTTTTCGGGAGTTTTCGCCTTCATTATATTGAAGTCGGTGTCCTCGGCATAAAAGCCGTTCTTAGCTGAGGGCGCCTTCCAGTGCCACATATAGCCGACTATTCCGCCGTCTTTGTGCCACTGTATCGCAAGGTCTATATCCTTGTCAGTCAGCGAGCTGTCAGCGTCGGTCACGTTCATAAGGTCTCCGAAGCGCACCGCAGGATATTTTCCTGTTGTCCTGAATATCATATCGGTCTCAGCCGTAGTGCCTGCCGTGTCATACTGCCCGAGCAGTATCTTCTTGCCGTACACTCCGCTGAGGTAGCTGTAAAGCGTCTTCGTGTTCTCGGCCGATGATGCGTTTGAAAGCGCAGTCTCCTTCACCGAGGGCGCAAACGAGCC
>CAMMYU010000024.1:0-4352 GCA_946528545.1 uncultured Ruminococcus sp. | reverse complement strand
GTCAAGGCTGCTCCTGAGGGGCAAAATTAAGTTAAAAGTCTTTGGAAAGGGGTTTGGGGAAGAACCTTTCTTCAGAAAGGTTTTCCCCAACAGGTCACGCAGGTAATGCGGTATATTATTTGCGGCAAAAACGGAGCGTTTCCGTTAATGGAAACGCTCCGTTTAATTTATTCTTCTTCATCTGAGCCAAGAGCCTCATTCATAAGTGCCTTATAGGTGGCTGCACTTACTACATCAACACCCTCCTGATGGTAGGTGCTTACCAATGCAGCTACGAGGTCTCTTATGTCCTTGCGGTTTGCGTAGGCAGCCTCCATAAGGTTGTCAAGCTGTGCGAGAAACTCGTCTGTATCAAATGGTATCGGACAGCCGATGTGTATCTTCTCGTTTTCGGTCTTTTTAAGACCCTCCTCCGCCATGAGCTTCTCCTCATAAAGCTTCTCTCCGGGGCGCAGTCCTGTGTACTCGACCTTAATGTCGATATCGGGCTTAAATCCCGAAAGTCTTATCAGGTTTCTTGCAAGAGTGTCGATCTTTACGGGCGAGCCCATATCCAGAACGAAAATTTCTCCGCCCTTAGCGTATGTTCCGGCCAGAAGTACAAGGCTTACTGCCTCGGGGATTGTCATAAAGTAGCGGATAATGTCGGGGTGGGTGACTGTTACAGGTCCGCCCTTTTCAATCTGCTTTTTGAATATCGGGATAACGCTTCCGTTTGAGCCGAGCACATTTCCGAAACGCAGTGCTACAAACTCTGTATTAATGCTCTTGAAGAGCTCCTTGTTCTTGACTACATCAAGCTTTTTGCGCTCATTTCTTATCTCGTGGGTAAACAGCTGAGGTATCTCGTCTGCCTTGCCTGCTTTGATTTTGGCATCAAAGCTCTGGATTATCATTTCGCAGAGTCTCTTGCTTGCGCCCATGATATTAGTCGGATTTACAGCCTTATCGGTAGAGATAAGAACAAAACGCTTACAGCCGTGAATCATTGCTGCATAGGCTGTTTTGTATGTACCTATAGCATTGTTCTTGATAGCCTCACATGGGCTGTCCTCCATAAGGGGAACGTGCTTATGAGCAGCTGCGTGATAAACAACGTCAGGTCTGTAATAGTCAAACACCTGAAACATCTTTCTTGAATCTCTTACCGAGCCGATAAGTGTAACAAGGTCGAGCTCGGGGTGCTTTTCTTTGAGTTCAAGCTGTATGCTGTAGGCATTGTTCTCGTATATATCGAAGATGATAAGCCTTTTCGGGTGGTGCTTAGCTACCTGTCTGCAAAGCTCCGAGCCGATAGAGCCGCCGCCGCCTGTTACAAGAACGGTCTTTCCGTGAATGAAGGAGTACACCTCATTCATATCTACCTTGATAGGCTCTCTGCCAAGAAGATCCTCGATAGATACGTCTTTAAGGCTTGAAACTGTGACCTCGCCGCCCACAAGCTGATACATACCGGGCAGGTTTTTAAGCTCACAGCCTGTTTCCTTGCAGATGTTGAGTATATCTCTTTTGACCTCCGCAGATGCAGAAGGCAGTGCGATATATATTTTCTTTATATCAAACTTCTCAACATTCTCAAGTATTGACTCTCTTCCGCCCACGATAGGAGTGCCGTCAATATAGCGGTTCCACTTGTTGGAGTTGTCATCAATAATGCATTTTACCTTGTCATTAAGCTCCTGAGAACGATTAATGTCACGCAGTATCATACGGCCTGCCGCACCTGCACCTATGAGCATAACGTTCTGAGAAACCTCTCCCGTTGTCTGCTTTTTGCGAAGAAGCAGAATAAAGCGGTAAATAAATCTTACGCTTATTACCAGACAGAACTGTACTATTCCGCCCACAATATAGTAGGAGACAGGCATATTTCCGAAAATCAGGCTTATGCCTATTACATGGAGCATCGCTGTCACATAGCAGGCGGCAAAGGTTCTGAGAAGCTCACTGTAGCTTGCAAAGCGCCAGATACTTCGGTACAGCCTGAAATATGCAAACACAGCCACCGACACAACAATGTAGATAGGAGTAAACTTTGCCCAGTTCAGGAAAAGCTCTCTCGGTATCCGTGAATACCGGCAGTCAAACCTGAGCCACAGCGCAAAAAAATACGATGCGGAAATTGCTATGGCATCGTAAAGCATCAGAAGCCAGGCAACAACCACCCAATGCTCTGGCCGTGCGGATCTATTCTTTTTTGTTTTAACAGCTTCTTCCTTCATAATTTACGGACACTTTTGGTATCCGACCCCCCTTTTTATTTACCTTGGTGCGTTGTAATGTTGTAACAATGCTGTAACGATATTATCATTTTTAATTATACCAAAAAAATCGGATAATGTCAATATGCAGGAGTGCTTGTTTGAGCTTGTAAAATGCAGGAAAAACAGGCGAAATTTCAATTGTTTTTGTAGAAAAAAGCAGGAGCTCTCACTCCTGCTTTCATATACTTTTATTGCTGAATATTCTTTGAAGAGCAAACCCTGTTTCTGCCTGAGTTTTTAGCGTCATAAAGAGCATGGTCAACTCTGGAGCACAGGCTGTCTGCGGTTTCATTTTCAAGGGCTTCGGCTGTGCCTAAGCTGATAGTCTGATGAGGGCAGTCCCCAAAGTCAAGCTCTGAGAAGCGCTTTCTGATCTTCTCGGCAATTTCATCGGCATAGTTCGGAGCGCAGTTTGAAAGGAGCACCATAAACTCCTCTCCTCCCCAGCGCCCTGCTACAGCATTGCAGCGCACACGTTCAAGCTCATCTTTGAGCATAGCTGTAAGACCCTTCAGCACATTGTCACCGACCTTATGCCCATAGGTATCATTTACCTTCTTGAAGAAGTCCACATCGAGCATTATAAGGGAAACGCTGCAATCCTCTTCTTTAAGAGCAAGCTTGATTCTCTTTTGTATCTCACGGCGGTTATATACCTGAGTAAGCTCATCGGTTACTGCCATTATTTCAAGCCTTGAGTTTGCCTCCTCAAGCTCCTTTGTGGATATTTCAATAAAGTTAGCAAGTCTGTTGATAAGGGAGAACTTTCCTGCTGATTCGTCTGACAGGAAGGAGAAGCTCTCAAGATCCTTTTCAGTTGCATGACCCTCTCTCATAGCCGCAACTACGAGAGTAACATTATGCTGATTTACAAAGCGGCCTGTTCTCATAAACTCGCCCGAGGTAAAAAAGCCTGAGGTCGGAGCTACGGAATTAAAGGGCGAGGTCTCATTTGAGATTTCGGAGTCGCCCCAGTAGGTTCTTCTTGCGGCACAGGAGTAAATTCTTATACCCTCGGGGCAAAACTTTGCAAGCTTATTTCGTGTAGCCCTTATCTCTTTGAGGATAGTTTCGGGGTCGCCGTAGGCAAGCCTTGCCTTTACGTGTTCATTTATATCGGCGGTCATTTCCAGTGAGCCGTCGGGGAGCGCATTTGTAGGCGCTCTGAGAATATTTATCCCGTTATAGTAGTAGAAGAGAGGAAATTCCAGTGTATTTCTGAAAAAGTACTCATCATTTCCGATCCTCAGATATTTCTGATAGGTGTCGTATGCGGGCTTTCCGTCGATCTCATTGAGTATCGGGCCTTTGGCTCTGGTCACAAAAAGCTCACGTCCGAGGGGCTTCCAGCCTGTGACATAGGTGGTTGTAATGGAGAGGTCATCACCGCCCAGCAGGACAAAAACCACAGAATGACCTGCAATATCGCCTGCGCTTGAGAAAACATAGGTTTCGGTGCTGTTAATATCGCTGTTGAAAGCACCGCCTCCGAAAATCTGAACGCCCTTACGCATCTTTGAAAGCTCATCGCAGAAGCCTGTCATAGACATTCCCCTGATAGTTACGAGCATCTCTACTCCCTTTACCCAGGGGCGCTCATCGACCTTTCTGACAAGATCAGCCGTTACATCCTTGAAGGTGTCGTCCGTCAGCTCATACTGGAGCACCTCGGCCTTGGTGCTGGGGTACTCAAATACAGTTCCCACAACAACTATATCAGAGCCCGACTTTATGCCGTTTACGATATTTCCGTTAGTAGATGCGCCTATATAATACGCATTGGGAATAACTGATTTTATCAGAGAGCAGACTTCCTTTATCCTGCTGTGATCCATTGTCTCGGCAAAGATCTGAAAGCCCACTCCCGAGGTCATAGTGTTCTTGACCCAGAGAGATATTTTTTCAAGCTCCTTAGTGAGCTGCTCTGCATTTATAAACTCAAACTGGAACTGCTTCAAACTGACCGACCTCCGAAATAGTTTTCCGACATTATTTTAGTCATTATACCATATAAGCGTAAGCGTTATGGTATAATTGCCCGATATGCAGGGAGCAGAACTTTGTTCTGCGTATCTGCAAGGGCATTTA
>CAMMYU010000023.1:0-6917 GCA_946528545.1 uncultured Ruminococcus sp. | reverse complement strand
AGCGCTTGCAGTTTATTTTATCAATTCTTGTGTGCAGGGAGTTGCATTAATTGCTGCAGTAATAACAAGAAGTGTAGTTCAAAAAAGAAATAGTAACATTCGGCAGTAGAAGTAACCCCCCAGCCCTGAATCCTGCAAATGAGCAGGATTTGGGGATGGGGGGTTACTTCTGACCCGGAACTAAGGTCGCTGAGCAGAGCGAAGGAGCTATCGTATCGGAATATAACCAGATAAGGTCCGGCGGCATTTACAGTTCGCCGGACCTTATCTGGTTTTATTATTCTGTTCTGTACCCGCACCACCGCCATGCACAAAGTCCGCCGAGGAGTGCCATACAAAACAGCAGCACACTAACACATTCCGAACCGTCAAGTGCTTTAATGTAGCTTATATACATAAGCTCAGTCATTTTGTCAGAAACTGCACAAAAAAGATACGGCGAGACCTCGGGGATATATACTGCTGCTGCGGAAAATACCGTCAAAGCCGATACCGCTGTTATAAGATACTTTCTGACCGAGCAAAGCGACCTTGCACATATTATCAGGAGCGAATATGTGATAAGCAGCTTCATCAGTCCTGTTGCATAGAGCCATATTGTCAGTCCCGAAAAAGTCAGTCTTATCGGTGAGTACAGGAAGTTCAGGTCACTTTGTACTGTTGCTCCGAACAGACCGACAGTTTTAAGAGCTCCGCTCAGAATAATATCCGCTATGAACCCGAGAGTATATGCTAAAAAAAGAAGTGCTGTCAGTGTTATCTCACGGGAACGCAGAAAAAGCTTCCTGTTTTTCATTATATGAATCTGCTTGTGAAGCCCGTTCTCGCAGCTCGCACAAACGAACAGTCCTACAAGGATGACCGCAAAGATATCCGTCAGCGCAAAGGTGCGAAGCTTCAGAAAAAGCGTATATGGATCTGTGTAGGCTATATCGGACTTACCCATATTGGCATAAAGCTTTTCGTTTTCGATAAGGTCTGGAGGAATATCTGCGCTGACGATCCCCTCGCCGCTGTTTGAGTATTCTGTCACACCGTCAAGCTTTAAGCAGTTATCAAGTGCAGAATGATAGTAATTCGCAGCTTCTGCAGCAGCTCTGTCATTCTGTGCAAAAGCCTGTATCTCATATCCACAAATAAAGGCAAACTGCTCTGCCCTTGACATTTCACGGCTTTCAGCTATCATCTCAGAAAGGCAGGACAATGCCTTTGGGTCAAGCTTTACCCTTGTTTTATCGTTGTCATAAGCTTTTATCACAATAAACCTGACCGCAAACGCAAGCACCAGAAACACCGCCGCAACAGCCCAGTATCTTTTTATAAGCCTTGAAAACTGATACCTGTACATGATCATATCCCCTTACGTTTCGAGAGAATAAGAGTTAAGCCCAGTATGACCGCTGAAAGCATCAAAGCCCCTGCAAGAAACAGAACGTAAAGCTTCACGGGCTCTGCGAACAACGGCACATAGCCCCTGTCATTGAGCATAGAAACAAAGTCGCCTGTTATGACTGTCATAAGTACCGAGCCATCAGCAAGCCGTGATTTCAAAAACACAAGCACTACAGCTATAAACGACAGCGCTCCCGATATAAGATTGTTTGGTGACAGCATAGACACAAGCAGCATACACGATGACAGCATCATCAGATAAGCTGCTTTCAACAGACATACCAGACCGATATATCCGAAGAAGCTCATATTTCGGGCACTCAGCTCAAACCCTTTCAGATACTGCACAGGCATGTACCAGACCGCTTTATCGGGTGACAGAAAAGCCGTCATAATTATCGGCACAGCAAGTCCTACCGCTATGAATAACAGAGTGCTTAGCATTGCAGATACGATCTTACAGAACGTAAACCTGAATGCTCCTGTTTTTGTGACAGCAAAAGCACGGAACCTTCCCGAGCTTTTTTCTGATGAAAAGACCGAAAACATCAGAACGAACACTCCGAGTGTCAGAAGCATCTCTCCGGACAGGTAATTGTTCAGACTGTTTGCAGCTCTTGTGTCGATCAGCTTATCACAGCCTTCAAGCCTCTCAAGCACCTTACCGTAGTCCTCTATCAGAAAATCGGAGACCTTCAGCGAATACTCGTCCTTTACGCCCCTGCGGATATTTCTTGTGTAGCCTGTTCTGCGGTCAACTATAAGGGATCTGGTTTTCGTTTGCGCTGACAGCTCTGCCTTTATCAGCGGTGTAAGCCTTTCGGGTGATGAACTGCTGTCGGCTGTACGCTCACGGATAAGTTCTTCGGTCAGCTCCTTTGACAATGGAGCAGGAGGCTTTCCGTATTCGCTGTGCTCATTCTGCCATTCGTCTATTTGTCTGTATATCCGAGCTTTGCTTTCAGTAATGCTTTTTTCTGTGCTTTCAAGCTCAGAATACGGATTCTCCGACCTGCTGAGCTCACCGAAGCGTTCCTTATAAGCCTTGTCAAAAACGCTGTTATCCATCATCATAAAGAACAAAAACACACAGGACAAAGCACCGATAACGAGCCCCGTGACAACAGCTTTTCTCAGTGCTTTTTTTATCATAAACGAAAGCACGCTCATTTGCTCTCACCGCCGAATGCATTTTTTGACTGACAGTAAAAATACAGATCATTCACTGTGGGCTCACTGAGCTTAGCGTTCTCTGTCGGCTGAGTGCGTGAAAGCATTTTTGACTTATCATCTTCAAAATAGATATGCTGATATATTTCATCTGTGATCTCACTTTTCGGGATATCCCATACAAGCCCTTTTATTCTTCTGCAAAGCACATCCGGACTGTCATTTGCGACTACGCTTCCTTTGTTTAAGAGTATCAGCTCATCACAAATAGTATCAATATCCGAAACTATATGCGTTGAGATTATGATAATGCTTTTCTTTCTGAGCCTTACCATTATCCGCTTGAACTGCTCACGCTCAAATGGGTCAAGTCCAGCTGAGGGCTCATCAAAGATAAGTATCTCGGGCTCGTTCATAATAGTCTGTGCAATTGCAAGACGCTGTTTCATTCCGCCCGAAAATGACTTTATCTTATCATCAATGTTCTCATCAAGGTTTACAAGCGAGAGCACTTTTTTTATCTCGTCATTGATAGCAGAGCGTTCCATACCTTTCAGCAAACCGATAAAGCACAGGAACTCCCTTGCGGTATAGCTCGGATAAAATGGCTGATACTGAAACTGATAGCTGAGCCTTGCACGATAGGCTTCGCCCATTCTGAAAACGTCCTTACCGTCAAGTGTAATGCTCCCTCCGCTTTTTGCAAGCACTCCAGAGATACAGTTCATAATAGTAGTTTTTCCTGCACCGTTTGGTCCGAGAAGAGCATTTATCCCTGTCCTGAATTCACAGCTTATCCCTTTAAGGGCTGTCTTCCTGCCGTATTTTTTTGAAAGGTTTTTTATTTCCAGTACTGCCATATCAGTGTCCTTGCCTCAAATGCTCTTTAGATGGATCATTGTTAAGTATTGATTTTTCGATGTATGTCATTTCTTCCTCGTAAGCATCATAATCCCAGTTACCGAGTTGTTTAACAGCCGTTATTGTATCATCATTTTCAAGCTGATAAAATGATCTGCCCATATCTCCGTTATAGGTAACTACATAGAACATATCATCAAAAACAGCGATAGCATCTATGTACTCGTATTCGTATTGATATTTTTGATTTAACATCTTATCTGACAGAATAAGCTCAGGCTTATCGTCTTTTTCGATTTTATATAAGCAATACTGACCTCCGCTTCCGGCGATCTCACGAGATAGAATATACCATTTGTCATTGTATAGTCCAAAAAAATTGATCCTGCTGTTCTCACTAAGAGTGGCAATAGGTTTCGTGTTTTTGCTATTGGTATCATAACACATTAATGTATTTGACGGGTCGGCATAGTATATTTTATCATCATCTGTATAATACATATATTCAGGAAAATCAAAAGAGATGGTTTCATTATTATCGTTTACGATCTCCTGAGCAGTATTAACGGTTATGCCGAGATCGGTGATCTCAGACGGAGAAGCTGCAGGACAGCAAAACAGATCTATCGTATGCTTTTCAGGAGAATATTTTGTAAAGTAGATAATATCGTTTTCAATATAGTAAGAATTAGCTGTTACGACCTTCTGTGTTTTTCCTGATGTAATATCCAGCTTCATAAGATCCCACCCGCTGTAATAGCCGTCATCGACAGCATTATCAAGCCCGTTTTTGCCTTCTATAAAATAGAGCATATCTGTATCCTGATAGAAAGAAGCAAGAGATATGACCTTATCGTTTGATGTGTAAAGTCTGTTGGTCTTTCCTGTGTTATAGTCAATAGAGATAAGATAATATGGGCCCGAAGCATCTGTATCAGATACTGTGTGCTCTATGGAATAAATAAGCCCGTCATGACAGATCACATTTTGATGTGCTGTATTTTCAGGAGAATCTATCTTGATCTCAGAGCACGTTTTGCTTACTGTATCATACTCATAAATGGTCTTATCATCTGCTGATATATGCATATATATAAAGCCGTTGCTATAAGATATGCTTTGTTTGTTTCTGAATAGTTGTGTCGGCGGAAGCGACATCTCATAAGCCGATCCTGCTTTTATTGATGTTTCCTGCTTTTTGCTTTCCTTGTCAGCACAGGCACAAGCTGACAGCCCTATTATAAGTGACAAAACAACTGCCGTGATCCTATTCATAATGATACCCCTTTAGTGCTGTTTTAATAGATGATAAAAAGTAAGATAATTATTTTATCTTATAGATTTAAACAATTCCAGGATAGTATTCTTGTCTAAATTGCTTTGTATAGAAAGAATATACGAACCATTATCCAAGATATACAAGCTATCATATTTTGAAGTATAAATCAAATACTCTTGATTATCATAAACTAGTTTTTCATGAAACGTCATTTCATTATCAATATTTCTCTTAAAATGATTTTTCACATATTGCGTAAAGACTATATAGGATTCTTTATTAAAATACGAACTTGTAATTGTTGTATTTGTTATTTGATGATCCACCAGCTCAAACCCCTCGGGCAGGTCTGAAATATAATACTCCTCCTCGATCGTTTCTGGATAGCCCGCGTCGGTGCCGCTGTCTACGGTCACAACGGTGTGGTCGGAGAAAATGCTCATAATGAAATCATATACAGCCTCACGTACAGCCTTGACTGTCAGTGACGATGCAAACACAACAATCACAAGCACAGCGATACAAGCCACCCTGCGACCGGTCGTGCAGATAAGCTTGAAGTACGGCTTACGCTGACGCTTTATCAGCTTTGCCATTTTCTTATTATGCTTCTCGCTGAAAACGTGCGGAGGAGTGCTGCGAAACTCCTCCATATCACGCTCAAATCGCTCGTTGAATACATTTTCGATAGCTTGTAAAAGCTCGGGATTGTTGATCATAGTTTTGTCCTCTCTAAAGTCGGTTATATATCTCCTTCTAATACATATAACAGTTAAAACCGTCTGTTTGTAAGCAAAAAAATATTAATATTTTGTAAATTCCCGAATAAACAGAGCCTTCAAAAAATAAAAGCCTGATCAATTACATCAGACTTTTTGTTCACTCAGAATCTTTTTTAGATTTTGTTTCGCAGTATAATGCCGCTGCTTGACCGCTTCATAGCTTATGCCACAGGAAGCAGCGATCTCATTATAACTAAGTCCCAGCTTGTTTACTGCATACAGTATATCCTGATCTGTGTCACGGAGCTTACCGATGTATTCTTCATACTCGATGTTTTTGAAATCTGACACATCGCTGCTTATCAGGATTGCCTCATCCAAAGGCATATCGTTCTTTGCTGGCTTTTCTTTTTCAATGATATTATAAGCTCTGTTTCTGACGCTTATGTAAAGATACTTAACCTGCTCTTGCGCATCACGGATGCTTATAGTCTTAAAGTTCTTGGCAATCGCAAGGAAGACCTCCTGAACGCATTCCTCGGAAAGGGCATCATTTTGCAGTATCTTATTAGCACTCTTAAAAGCACCGTCTTTGTTATTCTCATATAGTGATTCAAACGCAGGCAGGTCCTCATCGTCAACCAGCGCCATATAGATCATTGGCAGCATGAATATCACTCCTAATAAAGCATTTATCGACATTTTACAGTAATTATATCACATAACTCGTAGTTTGTAAATAGCGAGGAGTATTTACGAGGACTTGAAAATGTAGGATTACAATTGATATGAGCAGAATATAGCCGCACTCCTGATTGGAATGCGGCTGCTGCTTTGCAGGGGAATGTGTTGTTTTATACTTGTGATTTTATAAAGATGTTTTCATATGGTTGATATGACGCAGGGAGTGAATATCCCGGAACGGGAAATCATTTTTCTTGCAGAACTTCCGTAGCCAGTTGTAGGTCGTATTATTGTGCATCGGGTGACCGTCAGCCGTGACGAAAAGCCTGTCGCATTCAAACCATTTTGTGCCGAGCTTTCTGCGTTCTTCGTCCTGCTCCGCCTTGTGCTCTTTCAGAATATCAAGCACAAGCTGCGGCAGCTTCATAGACCTCTGCGAGCTTTTTGTCTTTGTGGTGTCGGTGTAAATGCCCGTCTTTACGGTATAGTTCGATGTGCGTCTGACACTGACCACGCCGCTTTCAAAATCAATGTCCTTCCACTCCAAGCCCATTAACTCGCCCCGACGAAAGCCCGTATAGACCGCCAGCGTGAAAAAAGTGCGGTACTTTAGTGGTGCGTCCTCTAAGAGCCTGAAAAGCTGCTCGATCTCCTCAATCGAATAGATCTCCTTTTCTTTCTTGCCGCCTTTCAGCACATAGACCTTCCTGCAAGGATTATCGGACACGATGTCCATTCTTACCGCATAGCTGAAAACGTCCGAGATAAAGCTCAAATGATGCACAGCGGTCTTGCGTGATAGCGGCTTG
>CAMMYU010000022.1:0-5961 GCA_946528545.1 uncultured Ruminococcus sp. | reverse complement strand
GAAACGCCGTCAGATTTTTCGTCAGAGTGCATAAAGTTGACGACGGCGGGCTGGCGCCCGGCTAGGAAACTTTGTGTGATATGACGGAAATATGCAAGTTTATGACGTGCAAAGGCGTTAGCCGGTGGTTGTGCGGTGTTGCCTTAAATACACATTACTACATTGTATGATTATATCATTTATTGCTTCAAAAGTCAAGATAAAAGGGTTAATTTGTTAATTTGGTATATTTTTGATTAAAAAAAGGCTTAAAATTGATTATATTTAATTTGAAATAGAATACATAGAATTATGAGACCTAAAATATATGGTAAGAATGGCAAATATACAAGTAAACCTGATATAAAATACAGACCGCCATTTCTGACGGTCTGCTAAGAATAGTTAATTATTTCCTTTTACGTACAACTATAGCTGCGGCTGCGGCTGCTAATAATGCCATACCTGCTCCTGCAGCTCCTGTACCTGGGTTTGTTGTGCTTGCTGATGATGCAGGCTTTGAGCTGGAGCTGTCTGCCTTTGAGCTGTCTGCCTTTGAACTATCAGCTGCTGAGCTTTCTTCCGATACTGTTTCTGAGCTTGTGTCGCTCTCAGGCTGTACAACTGCCGATGTCGCAACAGTGAAGGTCAGATCCTCAGGGAATATCGGAGGACGCTCCTCATCAACATAAACACCGAGGAACATCAGGCGTGCTTCACTTTCAATGCTTCCCTTTTCAACGTCTTCTGCGGTAACTGTGTACTCATAAGGTATCTCTAAGACCTCACCATGAGCCAGTTTGTCGATGACAGCATCCTTGTTGTCCTCACCGATCATAAGCTGCTTACCGTTGATAGTCAGCTCGATCTCACTGTTGCCGCCAAGCTCTGCGATAGTCTTAACATTGTCAAGATTGTAATTTACCTTGATAACGCCTTTAAGAACATCTCCTGCCTTGTAGCTTTCCTGCTCGTCAACAGGCTTATTGGATATTGATATGTACTCGGTCTCGGGATAGCTTCTTACTGCCAAGTTATCATACTCAAAGCCGTCATTGTTAAGATCCTTATTCATTTCTTTGAGCTCAGCTACAACGTCTGCCCAGTCAGTCCACTCGCTGCCGCTGCCGACAAAGCTCTCGCCCTTGTTTACAACTGCATGGCTATAGCTGGTAGCAGGCTCATACTCATTGGGATCCCTTCCGGAATCAAGATAACGATCGTGAGAATAAGGCTCATAGTATTCTATACCGCGCTCATTGACATCTCTGCTGACATTCAGCTCATATCCGTCCTTATCCTTGATGTTAACAACTACGGAATACTTGTCTCCTGCTCTGAGCGACAGTGCTCTACCGATATCTACCATGTGATAGCCTGCACACGCGAAATGCTCGGTCTGCTGTGCGAACAGTTCACCGTCAACAGGTGAGGAAGCATCATCATTCAGCTTGTAAACCTTGTATTCAACATCACTTTCAGCAGATGTTGTCTCAACACCGATAAATCTTACTGCACAGTTATTCTCGGCAGTAAACACGCTTGCCATGTTTACCTCATCTTCCATTGATATCCTGTTTCTTCCCGGAGTAGGCAGAAGGTCATACATATCAATGTTCTTCAGAAGGAAGCCTGTACTGCTGTCAGTATCAAGCACGATGCTCTCAGGCATACAGAGACTCTGGTCATAGTATGAAAGATAGAAATATCCTGTGCCGCCCGAGCCCCAGTCTGTGCCCCAGCTGTTCTTGATTATCCATGCGCCGTCGCCGCCTATAGTTCCGTTAGGATCCTTGAAATACTCCTTCGGGAAGGTATCATCATAACCTATTATGCAGACAGCGTGGTTTGCAGGAAGAGGCATATTGACAGAATCAGCATCTGTCGGATCATATTTATTATCATAGGTATACTGTGCCCAAATAGCTGCATCTTTCTGCGAATTGGTCACATTGCCGTTTTCGTCAAGGAAGTTCATAAAGCCATCAGAACCGATGCTCTCACCGGGCATCGACTGGTCAGCTTGGAAAGCTATAGCCACACCTCTGCCTTTTACGATCTCACTCTTGATAGCAGCTGTTGCATTTGGGTTATAGACATACTCCATGTTCTCTCCGAGAGAATAAGGTGCAGGAAGTGCGTTGCCGTCCTTGAGATAATATTCACTTGTAAAACGATCAGAGTCATCAAGAGTCCAGTCATTTACTTCCTTGGGATATACAAATATGTATTTTTTGCCGATATTATCCTCCGAGGGGTTCTCGATTATGGCCTGAATATCATTAATCGTTGTTAACTCATAGTCAGGGAATTTTGCGAGCTGTTCTTCAATGATCGCATCTGCATCATCTTGGTTGACGATTTTCCTGAAAAGCAGATCTGCCGAAGTATTATCCTTACTGTAATCGCCGGTGATCTCCTTGCAGGCAATAATAATATCCACAAGGTTGGCTGCTTCCTCACTTGTCTGGTAAGGGAAACTCGTCTCAAATGCAGGACCTATACCTGCCGAATACAGTGTATTGACAGAGGAATAAAAACCGCCGTGATTATAGACTTTATTGCAGATGTCCTCAGGCGAATCATCCTCGGCATTGCCTGAATAGTAGCCCTCTCCTACCTGTGAAGCATACTTACCGCTCTCCTCAGTTATCGGATTAAAGGCAAACCATGCAAGGTGCTTTTCAGAAAGGTCATACAGTGACAGGAGCCACTCGTTATCGGGGGCATTATAGTCAAAGTCTTTTGAAGAAGCAAGGCTGGTCTCAGCCGCAGCAGTACCGCCGAAGCTCCAGCAGGTGCCCCAAGGATTCTGCAGCTTTACGGGAGAAACATAGTTCTTTCCGTCGACATTACGCAGATCGTATTTCTCGGGCAGATCAACACCGCTCAGGTCAACAGGGTTGGTACCGGAGTATTCAAGTATGTCCATCACCGAAGATTCACGAAAAGAGGTGTTCGTTTCAATCTCATGCCTTCTCAGATCGTTTTCATGAACAGCCGAAACAATATCAGATTTCGAGTAAGCCTCTGCACTCAGTACTGCGAATGGCACAGGCAATGAAGCGGCATAACCTGCAGCAAGTGTCATTGCAGTCATTACAGCGGCTGTTTTACATATTTTTTTCATAATTATACCTCCTATATAAAAATTATGATGTAAATATTATACAATATTATCGACAATTCGTCAATAGAATACAGCAAACAGTCGAAAAATTCATGCATTTTAGACAAATTTAACTATTATTTTTTGCTTTTTAGATCAAATATTAATTGTTATCAGAACAAACTTTGCTTAATTATTACTTAAAAAAGTTTGTCTTATATTTTGAAAGTCAGTTCAAAGAGCAACATACTGATCAACCAGTTCGGGCATACGGGAGGGATCATTCCTGATAGCATGACCCAGCGTATCTGAGCGCAAAAGCTCAAATACTACGCCGTATTTTTCACCACTGCGTACAACATCATAAGGAATAACAGTTGGTATGCCGTTTATAAGAGCAGTACGGGCAAATTTCTGCTCCTGATCCACCAGTTCACGTCCTTCGCTGTTATACAGCTTGACAATCTTATCCTCATCAAGACGGTAGACTGTACAGTTTCCGCCCTGACCCTCGGTATCACTATGGTGTTCGTTCCTGCGGTATCCACCTTTATTATTTCGAGAATGCTGGGCGGAGCTACCAATATCCCTATCGTAAACCCTGAGATTGTCACGGGTGTATCGCTCATGCTTCTTTTCGTGTTCTTTACGGCAAGAATGAATTTGGAGTTCGGCTTTGTGACGCTTCTCATAAGAAGCGGTATGAAGACGGCTGAGGATAAGAACACAAACCGCTGGCTGACTCCTATTTTCCTCACTGCGAGCATAATATTCGTGATCGTTATACAGATCAGATGAAGCATAAAAGCAAAGAAGGATATCTACTAAGGCAACAAAAAGCCGGGCATTGAAAGATTTCACCAAAATGCAAAAGCCTCGCAAACGGCGTGTTTGCGAGGTTTTAAGTGGTGACTGCGTCAACCACATGGCAGCGTCAATCGGTCGTTATTTCAAAACAAATTCAATCAACGGTCTGATATTCTCTTTATCGGAGAAATCCACAGGCGTATCGTAGGCATCGAGCATTCCCTGTTCGTCCTCGGTACGCTCTTTTATCCTCTGTAAACGGACTTTCAGCATTTTCATCAGCATTTTGTCCTTTGCAGTCAGCTTGTCAAAATCAAAGCCCCCACGCAGATAGAAATACCCGATAGTTTTCTGCTGCTCGGCCGTCAGCACCCTGTCCCAGAAAATCTTCATTTCATGCTCTCTGCCGGGGTTTGAGCCTACCGCAAATAAAGCTATCTTCTTGCCTGACAGCTTGTCAAGATTTTTGGTGATGAGCTTACCGCCGTTAAAACCGCCTGCATACATTCCGCCGCCGTAGATGATCGTATCATATCCCAAAATATCGGCAAGCTCGGGGTTTTCCTTAATGTCACATCCAAGCTCCTGCGCTATCCACTGGGCATACCTCTTTGTGTAGCCCGATTTTGACTTGTAAGCCACGATAGTTTTCATAGCATCCTCTCCTTTGTTACGAAACATTTTCTTCTTTCAGTTCACTGAGCCTGTCACACAACTTTGCAAGGGCAGAGCAATAGGCAGTCGTTTCCTCCTCGGTCAGGCAGTCAAACAGTTTGAACACGAACCGCTGATCCTGACCGTCTTTCTTAGTGCGCAGATGTTCGGCAGCCTCGGTCTTTACAAGGCGGATAGCCCTCTTGTCCTTCTTGTCGGGAACTACTTTCAGAAAGCCCTTGTCGATAAGACGGTCAACGATCTGCCGCATACTCTGATGTGTGACACCCGAAAGCTCGGATATCTGTTTAAGCGTCGGCGGCTCAGGGAAAGCATTTATCATCGTGATCGCAAGCCATTGCTTTGCAGTGATATCCTCAAATCCAGAATCCATGATTGCCTGCAAGCGGTTCGCGCAGATAAAGATATTCACATAAGCGATCAGCCGCTGATCCATATTTTCAAAATCGTACATCATGTCCCACCCTTATTATGCAGTATATTACCTATATATGTAGTATACTACATAATCTCAGCTATGTCAAGACCTTTCAGAATGAAAACGAGCCACATCATTTCTTATTAAACATGATTGGATCTTTTTCTGTTTTTCACCATAGACATTTATGCCATTCTTTGCACTTGCTTTTGCCCTGTTTCTTATTGCGTAAAATGTAATGCTGCTCCGCATAATGTGTATCAGGTTCTTGTCAAAATCTATGTCCTGCCATTCAAGACCGCAAGCCTCTCCCCGTCGCATACCGGTCAGCAACAATAAAGGTATGAGCACATCAAAGGGCTTGTCTGCCTTTTGGTTGACCTTGACAAGAAGCTGCATAGCCTGTTCTTCATCAAGGTATCTTGCTTCCTTCTGCTGAACTCTCGGTGCCCTCACCCTTGAACAAGGGTTTACTATTATCAGCCCGTCATAAACAGCATTTTGCAGTATATCCGAAAGCACCCTATGATGATGAAGTATAGTTCTTGCCGAAAGCTGCTTTTCAAGCGGTATGAACAGATCTTCCAAAGGAAACCTTAACGCCTTTGAAACAGCCTTAGCGTTTTTCTCATTGAGGTTTCTGCCTGCTCTGATCGAATCGGTAGCTGTCATACCTATGCCGCATTTCTCTGCAAACTCCGGTCTGGTATAGTCTTTTCTGCAAATCTCTCTGCACAGTTCAGTTGGCTTATACTTTATATCCTCCCTCTTTTCCTCATAGAGATCATCATAAAAAGCATAGATCGCACCGGGCTGAATGTTCTCCAGCCGGTAGTGTCCAAGAGCAGGCAGTATCCTTTTTAGCATACCCTTATACCGTGTTTATGTGGTAGGCTCGACCTCCTTCTCCTTACGCTTTAACCAATAGTTCTCAACGTATTCGGAAAGCCTCATCTTGCTGTCAAGGCTCTGC
>CAMMYU010000021.1:0-3569 GCA_946528545.1 uncultured Ruminococcus sp. | reverse complement strand
TTTCAGTGCCGTATCATCGGGGCAGGCTCTTCCGAAGGCTGTATCGAAATACACCTCGCCGTCAAGCCCTGCCAGCTTTTCGAGCACTTCATTATACATAAAGTTTCCGCCCCAGTGTGCAAGAATTATCTTCATGTGCGGATGTCTTTTTATAAGCTTCAATGCCCTGTCGGGAGAACAGTGTACCTTTTCGGGTGACACGGGGTCAAAGCCCGAATGAAAAAGCACAGGCACTTCCTTTTCGGTCATTGTACTGTAAAACTCGTCAAAGCGCAGGTCATCTGCATAGAAATGCTGATAATCGGGGTGGAGCTTCAAGCCTTTTAGACCGAGCGAAAGCGCATGGTCAAGCTCCTCTCTCCAGTCCTCTGCCTTTGGGTGCAGAGCCATAAACGGGATAAAGCGCTCCTTATCCTGAACGGCTGCCCAGTCATTTATAACTCTCTGCTGAGTGGGTTTTGTCGCAATTGAGAGCAGGACCGCCTTATCTACACCCCATTCGTTCATTCGCTGAACAGTGGTTTCAATGAGGCCGTCAGTAAGAGGCTCAGTTCCGCAGTTTGCGGCAAGCTGACCTATGGCACGCTGAGCTATCTTCGGATTGAATGCATGAACGTGAAAGTCTATTATCATTTTAGCTTCCTTTCTATCGGCAGGAGCACATTGCCCTGTCTGAAAAGCTATTATATACCATTTTTGTGATAAAATCAAGTAAAGAGTGTAAAAAATGTTACTCGCCCCTTGACAAACACAATATATTGTGCTATTATAATTAAGAACCACAAAATACGTTGAAAACATTTCGGAGAGGAGAGTATAAAAATGGTAAAGGTAAATGTTATCAAGGGCGAATTCAGCTCTGCTGAGATAGATGCATATATCGACAGAGCTAAGAAGCTTTATCCTGAAAAGAGGATCGAAGCTATTGATCTGAGCGAGGTCGGCGAAGAGGTCGAGATAGGTTATCACTTTGCTGATGTTCCGTTCCAGAGGATAAGAAGGATCACAGGCTATCTTGTCGGTACACTGGACCGTTTCAATGATGCTAAAAGAGCCGAGGTCGCTGACAGAGTTAAGCACAGTCTGGTATGATTTTGAAAGCTCCGGGAGATCGGAGCTTTTTTATTGCAATATTTTTATATTTCAGCAAGTTTTTTTGTTAGATACCTTTACAAATCCGAAAAAGTGTGATATAATAGGCTAAAGATTATTTAAGGAGGATCTTTTCCATGTTTATGAAGAAAAGTATTTGCGCTCTCAGCGCAGCAGCTATAGCAGCTTTCAGCGCTATGCCTGCATTTGCTGATGCCGCCGAGTTCCCTGTACCCGAGCCTGACGCTGACGGTGTTTACTGTCATGCAGGTATCGTATGGCAGGTAAGAGATCAGTGGGATCACAGAAACGAGCTTTCACTCGATGCCCTTGATGAGACCGAGTCATTCGTTATCGACTGCACTCACAAGGACGTAAACATCACAGGAAACGGTGAGTACACAGTTGAGATGAGTGGTTACCTTCCCGACTACGAGTACGATCTTGGGTTCTTCGGAGTTGAGGTAGACCTTGACTTTGATACCTACGCTGATACAGAGGCAGATCTCGGACCCAGATTTGAGATCACAAAGGTAGTTATGGACGGTGTTGAGTACACCTGTAAGAATGAACTCAACGAGGACGGCGTTCATGAGCAAATTCTTGAGGATATCGAGAACGGCGAAGGTCAGAAGATGATCAAGTTCAAGAACAGCTGGGGCTCTGAGCCGCCTTCCTTTATGGATCCTCCTGTAGACAACAAGATCTGGACTACTGCTGATCCTATCACCTTCACATTTACAGTAAGCGGTCTGCCTACCGACAAGATTGAGGGTTATGAGAACGAAACAGTTGAGAAGGTTTACGGATTCGGCTCAACAGAGGCTGCTGCGGCTGCCGCTGAAGCTGAAGGCGGAGATTCAAGCGTTGCAGAGGATACTGATGCTGCTGTTCCAACAGTTGGTGCTGAGGAAGAGTCCAAGGCAGAGTCAAAGGCTGCTGCAAGCTCTGTAAAGAGCTCTGACAGCTCTGAGGCTGAAAAAGAGGAGAGCTCCAAGCTCCCGCTTATCCTTGGAATCTGCGGCGGTGTTCTGGTTGTTGCAGTTGTAGCAGTTGTTCTGGTTAAGAAGAAGTAATCACAAACAATTGAATAACTTAAAACGGCGGGATTCAGATTCCGCCGTTTTTGTATACCCAAAAGCAAAAAGAACACCTCTGCCAAAGTTAGCAGAGGCGTCCCGATAATTGTTTAATTATTTGTCAGTAGGAACATCAGAAATGTTCGAGTTGCACTCATCAATCAGATAGTCAACAGCAGTCTTGTTGGAAGCTACGCACTCGCTCCAGGTTGTTGCGCCGCCGCCTGTTACCATTGTTGCCTGATTTACTGTCATCATCAGAGTAGAAAGCTCAGGTGTTACACCCTCCTGATAGTCAAATACAGGGTTCTCAGCTGCAAGCTGATATACTGTCTTTCTCATCTCGATCATCTCGTCGGTCCACTTGTACTCATCTCTGAGCTGCTCCTCACCGATATCGGAAGCGTTCTGCTTGGATACCTGCAGGCAGTTCATATATGCTGCCCAGCCCTTAGGATTGGGAGCGTTCTTGCAGAGGAGGAATCCGTGGATACCTGCGGATACGTAGTACTTGCCGTCGCCGTCATCAAGTCTCGGCATAGGAACGAACATTACCTCGCCGCCCTCTACGTCTCCGAAGATCTTTGTAGATTCGGTAGTTCCCTCGATAGCCCATGTACCAACAGGGATAAACAGTGTCAGACCCGAGCCAAGACCCTCACCTGTAGAGCCGTCGCCTCTTGTCTTCCAGTTGTTATCGGATCTCGGGAATACAACGTTCTGCTTTGAAAGCTCATACATCATATCCTGAACCTTTGTGATCTCAGGCTTATCCATGTTATTAACGAGCTTACCGTTCTCAAGGCCGATCATAGGATATCCGCTTGTATCGTTAAGAGCCTTGCCGTACCAGTAACCGTCGAGTGCATATTTGTCCTCATCGGCATTTGTGAACTCTTCGCACATCTCTGTGAATACAGACCATGTCCACTTGTCATCAGCATAGAGCTCAGCAGGATCATCAAAGCCTGCGTCCTCTATTGTAGTTCTGTTGTAGATGCAGACATACTGAGGTCTTGCATCAATACCTGCGATATAGTGGCCGCCGTTGAAGTAGCCTGCATCGCAAACGCTCTTTGAAGGTGCCCAGAGCTCGGAGTTCAGGTCAATGTAATCGTCAATTGGCTCGAACATTGCCTTGATAGCGCCCTTCGGGAAAGCATCCATATCATCTGCAGGGAAGAAGTCAGGCGAATCATTTGCCATAACTGCCTTTGCAAGTCTAGTATATCTGTCGTCCCATGTTGTCTGGATAAACTCGATCTTACCGTCATACTTATCCTTGAACAGCTGCAGACCGGGGTCTACTACCTGACCGTCGCTCGGGTTCAGGTCATAGTGAGACAACCACTTGATAGTGGTGTTCTCGAGCTTCTCATCAGGGAGAAGGCTCTGAAG
>CAMMYU010000020.1:0-7256 GCA_946528545.1 uncultured Ruminococcus sp. | reverse complement strand
GGCAAGCAGATGATGTGCAGAGGCGTTAGCCGCGGGTCGTGCGGTGTTGCCTAACAGAAAGGATGTCCCTATGCTCCTCAATTCGCTTGCTGCGCTGGCACTCGGCTTTGCACTGGATATGCTCTTCGGAGATCCCGATATGATCATATATCCTCAGAAGCTGGTAAAAGCACTGATAAAGACCCTTTCAAGGGCTTTCAAGCACAGCTACAAACGCTCTGACGATGCCCAGCAGATGGGCGGAGTTATGCTTGTGGTGGCTGTTATAGTGATAGTCGGCGGACTGTCGGCGATACTGCTGGTGCTTTGCTACAGCCTGAATAATCTCCTCGGTATTGCAGTTGAGGGACTGCTCTGCTGGTCATCAATTTCGGTAAGAGGTCAGAGACTTTCGGCTGAAAGCATTACAAGGGCAGTAAAGGGAAACAATCTCACAGGGGCAAGAAAAAGGCTTGCAGAGGTAAGCTTCCGTGACACTGATGAACTTGAAATGCAGGACATAATAAAGGGCACTGTGGAAACTGTTGCCGAAGACGCTTCCGACAAGGCGGTGTCTCCGCTGTTCTGGTGTGCAATTTTCGGCGGTGCGGGCGGCTTCTTAGTCAGAACGCTCAACATTCTTGACAGCACTATAGGCTTCAAGTCGGAGTCATACCGCTATTTTGGCAAGGCAGCAGCTATTGTTGACGATATACTTGTGTTTATTCCCGCAAGGCTCTGTGCGATGTTTATGCTGCTCGATTCAGCCTTTCTGGGGCTTTCGGTAAAAGATGCATGGAAGGTATACCGCAAGGATAAGCGCCATTCTCCAAGCCCGAACGCAGCTCAGACGCAGTCTGTATGTGCAGGCGCACTGGAGCTCACTCTCGGCGGTGATATTGTCCGCAGAGGTGAGACCGTCAAGCGCCCGACCATAGGCTACGGCAAGAAGGAAGCAGCCTCAAACGATATATTCTGGACAACACAGATGATGATGTTTGCATCTTCTATGACAGTATTTCTCGCAGCAGTTGTAAGACTTATCATTCACTTTGTATAGTAACAGCATTTTCCGATATAATATTTCAGGAGGAACATTATGGAAAAGCTTTTGTTTGTTTATAACAGCCGGGCAGGAAAAGGCCTGCTCAAAAGCAATCTCTGTGACATAATTGATGTTTTCACAAAGGGCGGCTATGATGTTACTGCCTACCCTACTCAGGCAAAGCTTGACGGCTGCCGCAAGATCAAGGAAGACGGCCGCAACTATGACCTTATAGTTACATCGGGCGGTGACGGAACGCTCTCCGAGGCTGTAAAGGCACTGCTGACCTTCGATGAAAAAAAGCCTCTGGGATATATACCCGCAGGCTCTACGAATGACTGTGCAAACTCGCTCAACATCTCGAAAAAGCTTATAAATGCGGCTCAGGAGATAGTTGACGGAGTTTACTTTGATTATGACGTCGGAATGATGAATGACGAAAGCTTTGTATATGTCGCTGGTTTCGGAGCATTCACCGATGTTTCATACGAGACAAAGCAGAATATAAAGAACATTTTCGGCCATGCGGCTTATCTTGCCGAGGGTATCAGAAGAGCCCCCAAATACCGTGGACACAAAATGTCAGTATGGCATGACGGCGAGGTAACTGAGGGCGACTTTATCTTAGGGCTTGTGTCAAATGCGCTGTCTATCGGCGGAATGAAGAATCTTGTTTCCGACAATGTAGTGCTTGATGACGGTCTTTTCGAGACAGTTCTCTGCAAGACCCCGAAAAACCCTATAGATTTCAGTACCACCGTTTCAAATGCGGCATTCAATAACCTGACCGAGAGAAACTTTGTAACCTTTAAGGCATCGCACATAGTATTCAAGTGCGAAGATGAAATTGCATGGACTATTGACGGTGAAGCAGGCGGAATTCACAAGGTTGTGGATATAAAGAATCTGAAGCAGGCAATACGTCTGAAGCTCAAGAGCACAAGCATAACCGAAGATCAGGAAGAATTCAACCGTGCCCTGAACGATGCGCTCACGCAGTCCCTTACGGGAAACATTGATGAACGCTATAATTCCGCTGACATTACTGCATCCGAAGACGAGTAAAACAAAAAGAACTGCCTATGGCAGTTCTTTTTTTATTATCAGAAGATCACAGCATCAAGATATCCGTATATCTCCTCTTCGGAAAGCCCCTCCGAGAAAATGCAGTAGAGCAGTCCGTCTGCCGATGCACGGTAGAGACTAACGTGATTTCCCTTGTTCACAACAACACCGTTTTCGCTGTCTGCTTCAAATGAGCCTGTGCTGAAAGCACCGTCGCCCATAAACTCCTCAAAGAATGCGGTCATTCCGTCAAGGTCGTTTACCTTGTCAAAGCTGAAGCATACCGTCACTACAACAGGCTGTTCGCTGTCGAGAGTATCCTGATCGGCATAGCTTACATAAAAGCAGTTGTCATAAAGGGTTATCTCACCTGTCTGTGACATTTTATCGCTTATGACAGGCGCAGACAGCTTATCTGCTCCGGCCTTTTCAAGATACCCCTTAACCTTTTCAGAGCCTGCAAGCTCATCAAAGCTTGAAAAGCTCTCGGAGGTATCAATATCACTAACCTTGTCAGCAACATCAGGCAGAGTGCTTTCCTTTTCAGCCTGTGGGGCGGTCGTCTGTACGCTGCTGACCTTTTCTACCGACTTTTCAGAGGAACTGTCTGCTCCTGCACCGCAGCCGGAAAAAAGCACAGCACATAATGCCAAAACCAATAATTCCTTTTTCATAAAGCATTCTCCTTTCAAAACAGGCATGGATAAATTTAATTTATCCATGCCTGAGTTACTTACTTAGTATTCTTCAGATTCCACCTCATCGGAGCTATTCTCTTAGCTCTGGTGTTATCTATGTTCCAGTTGTTGAAGGTCATTGTCGGGTCGAAGTAACGATAGTCCGTTCTCATCTTACCCTTGTTGAGCACAAGTCCGCCTGTTCCCGACTTCTGGATAACTGCACCTATTCTGTGGTGCTCCTTCTCATAGTCGATGATCTCCTTAGCAGTGGTTATCCTCGAATCGCAGACATTGTATATGCCCTCATACCTTCCCGTAGGTACATTTATAATACCGTTGATGAAGTCTATAAGATTGAATACGCAGCAGAAAGTAAAGCCATACTCTCCGTCCTGGAAAATATAAGCCACATTCTCCTTAGTGTCATACACCCTGTCATGCAGGTTCTGAGTATACTCAGCATCATAAAGCGGAGCTACCCTTGCAATTACAGGAATTGTGTCAGACTTCTTGAAAGCCTTGTTCATAAGCTTTTCACTGGTCATTTTCAGATCAGCATAGTTGGTTGTTCCCTTTTCGGGAGCAGTTTCTCTTATAGGCTCTCTGCCCTTCTGTACACCATAAATATCAGTTGTGCTCAGCAGTATAAAACACCTTACTCCTGCCTTGTCGGCCAGTGAGTATATGAACTTGTCACAAGTCTTGCTGGTCTTGAGCTCCGTATCGGTTATGTACGGGTCAAAATCATTATCTACCGAACAAGCCAGATGTACTACTACATCGATCTGATTGCTTGTCATTACAGAGCTTATCGAATCTTTATCTGTGATATCGCACTGAATGAAAGTGTAATTCGGATCCTGTCCTATAAATTCGTTAGACTTCGAGTCGATCGCAAAAACACGGTGCTTCTTATGCAGCAGGCTGGACGTCAGATACTGACCTACCATACCGCTTGCTCCTGTTAACAAAATTGATGCCACGAAAGCCACACCCCTCTCCAAAGACATTTACTTAAGATATATTATACCACATATTTTCTTTTTTGCAAATACTTTTTGAAAAAAACTGAAAAATTTAGATTTTCTTTAGAAATTGACTTGCTATATTTAGTGAATTGTGATAAAATTATATGTGCGGGTCATGCTCTGTGACCATATTCAGCTAAATATTTTAACATAATAATTATAAAATGGGCAGTTCTGCCCGTCTTTCAATAAAGGAGTTAATACGTTTGGTTTATTCAGATCTGTTATTTTTACTAGGCATTTTTCCGCTTTCAGCTATACTGTCATATCTTGACAGAAGCGCCGAATATAAAAATCTTATCCTGATACTGACATCAGTGCTGTTCTTCTCATGGGGAAGGCCCTTTGCTGTGTGCCTTATATTCCTCTCATGTGCAGTTGATTGGCTGATCGGAATGGTAATTTCAAAAAATGTTGAAAAGAGACTGCTCTCAGGCCTGCTCACAGTGCTTGACGGAGTATTCAACATCGGGCTGTTTCTTGTTTTCGGGCACAACTACCTGTTCGACAAAATTGATGCCCTCAGCTTTGAAAGCTATGTGCTCCCTCTCGGCATGGGATACTACTGCCTGAGGGGCTTCTCCTACGTTTATGATATTTTCATGGGCAGAGCCGAGTATGAGAAAAATATCTTATGCCTGCTGACATATATGGTGTCATTCCATTTCCTTATGGCAGGACCTCACGTCAGCTACAGCAAGCTTGAGCCCCAGATAAGACACCGTGACATTGACGGAAGAAAGCTCAATGACGGCCTTGTTGAGCTGGTGCTGGGTCTTGGTAAGATAGTTATACTTGCTCCCGTGTTTGAGAGGATAAAGCTTGCAGGTCTTAACGGCCGTGAGATAACTACCATAGGCTGCTGGCTCGGAATGATGGCATTCTTTGCAGAGGCTTACTTCACATTTACGGGTCTTTGCGATATGGCAAAGGGTCTGGGGCTTATAAACGGCTTTGAGTACCCCGATAACTACACCGACATCGAGGCAGACGGTCTGTTCACAGACATGGTGAAGAGCTACAATTCAACGGTAGTTGAGTTCTTCTCCGATGTGTTTGCCTGCAGAAGAGTTCAGAATCCTGTTCTGAAATTCATATTGATACTGGCTTGCGGAGTGTTTATCTCAATGTGGTACGAGGCAAAGCTGAGCTTCCTGATAGTGGGTGCGGCAGCAGCTCTGCTGATAGCTGTTGAGAGGCTTTTCCTTGCAAAGCCGCTTGGAAAGCTTCCCGCTGCGGTAAAGTACCTTTATCTTGTGGTAACGGCTATGTTAATTTTCGGCGGTCTTTACTTTGACAGCCTTTACGGCTATAAAAAGTGGCTTCTCGCCCTCGTGAATGTAAACACAAAGTATATGCTGTCGGTTTCGGTAAAGTATGCGGTGCTGAAGAATATCACCCTGATAGTTATAGCCTTCTTTATTGTGTTTGCTCCTGCGAAAAAGCTTGTGCTGGGGCTCTGGAAGGATTTTTCAAGACGTTCAAGACGCTGCTACGGCATAACCAAGATCATTCAGACCATTCTTACAGCCTTTATCTTTGTGCTTAGCATTGTAACTCTGGCTGTAGAAACAGCGGCGTAAGGAGAGTGTGATATGAGTAAAAGAGATATTAAAAACTTCAATATAGTTGGCGGAGACGGCGAATACGAAAACCCAAAGGACTGCGAGCTTGCGGAAATAGCCTCCCAGAAGCTTGAAAAGGACAATACCGAGGCTCACTACCGTTTCATAAATATCCTGACACTGACGCTGCTGCTGATATTCTCGGCAACACTGTTTCTGACAGTTTCGGGAAGCAATATCGTTGATGACAGCAACAATGTGCTGACCCTGAAAACCTTCCTCTCAGGAGACTACACACGCTCGCTTAAAAGCTCCTATGACCACGATCTGCCCTTCCCCGAGGAGATGAAAATGCTCGAGGAGCGCCTTTCTCTGATATACGGCATAGGAAACAAGGTTTCTGACCCTGTCAAGGAGATAGACGATAATACCGACAGCGAC
Source organism: uncultured Ruminococcus sp. (assembly GCA_946528545.1). GTDB lineage: Bacteria > Bacillota > Clostridia > Oscillospirales > Ruminococcaceae > Hominimerdicola. The sequence goes on along the minus strand of CAMMYU010000020.1, from coordinate 1,453 downwards.
AGAAACAGCTTTGATATTCCCGACGAGGGCTATGACTATTCAAAGAATAACAACAATGAAAAGAAGGTTACCTCGGCAGTTACCGATGAAATGGGCATAACGGTAACCACTACAAACAAGGCCGATGAAGGCAAAAAGACAACCACTACCACAGCTATCGACCGCCCGTATGATGACGGGCAGACCTCTACCACAACGTCGGAAACACCGACAACTACAAATACAGAAGCTCCGTACTTCACCGTAACGGAGACCTACCCTGTCAGCCAGCCTGCACCTACTCAGACAAGAGAAACCGAGCCTCCGACCCAGACCAAAGAGCCTGAGCCAGACACAGGTACTGCTTCTCAGGAGCCTGAGCCTGAACCGCCTGTTGACAGCGAGCCCTCTGAGGAGCAGAGCGGAGAATGAACTCTGTAAAAGACAACCCCTTTCCCTACTCTGATGATAATAAGCGCTACCACACCTATAATTATTACCTGAGACACCGTTTCGGGAAAAAGGTGTTCAAGGTACCGCTGAATGTTGACCTCGGCTGTCCTAACAGGGACGGAACAAAGGGCTTCGGGGGCTGTGCGTTTTGCTCAGCTAAGCTAAGCGGTGACTTCGCAGGAGATCCCCGTGACGATATACGCACTCAGTTTGAGGAAATCTCCGCAAAAATGCGTACCAAATGGGCAGATGGGCTTTGCATACCCTATTTTCAGGCAGGCTCAAACACCTATGCAGACATTGAAACTCTGAAAGCTATGTATGAAACTGCGCTGACGCTGCCGAACTGTGCAGGATTGTCCATTGCGACAAGGGCTGACTGCATTGACTGTGAGAGGGCAAAGCTTTTGGGAGAGATAGCAAAGCGCACCTATCTGACAGTTGAGCTTGGGCTTCAGACGGTACATGATGAGACAGCACTGAAAATGAACCGCTGTCACACCTACGCTGATTTTCTGGAGGGCTACCGTCTGCTGAGAGAAAATGATGTAAATGTGTGTGTACATCTTATAAACGGACTCCCAAATGAGAGCCATGAGATGATGCTGGAGACAGCAAGAACGATCTCGGAGCTTGACCTTCATGCTGTGAAGATACATCTTCTGCACGTACTGAGGGGAACAAAGCTTGGGGAGCTATATGAGAGTGGAGAGATAACCCCGATGACACAGGAGGACTATGTAAGGACAGTATGTGACCAACTTGAGGTACTGCCTGCGGAGTTCATTATAGAGAGGGTCACAGGTGACGGAGCGAAAGAAGATTTATTAGCACCGTTATGGAGCTTACACAAATTCAGTGTAATGAACGATATAGATAAAGAGCTTGGCAGGAGAAACACATATCAAAGCTACAGACAAACAAATAATAGCCTGCAGTGCTCGCCGCACGGCTAATACGCGTCGTAGTTTTGCTTGAAGCTGTTCTTGCCTTGACCGCAAAGAAACAAAGTGCAAGCTAA
>CAMMYU010000019.1:0-5006 GCA_946528545.1 uncultured Ruminococcus sp. | reverse complement strand
TGATTTTATTGCCTCCACCCGTGAGCACCCTGCTTCGCAGGCGCTCGGGTGGTTTATGGGCTTATTAGGGTTGTTGTTTTCCTTTTTTATTTTTCTTTTTTGTTTCTTGTTTTTGTTATCACTATCTATTTCCGCGTTCAAGGTCTGAAAAGTTAAAGCAAAAGTACGGCGCGTATTGGTGCAGGGTTTTCCCTGCCCTTGAGCACCCTGCTTCGCAGGCGCTCGGGTGGTTTATGGGTTTATTAGGGTTGTTGTTCTCCTTTTTTATTTTTCTTTTTTATTTTTCTTTTTGTTTCTTGTTTCCGTTATCACTATCTATTTCCGCGTTAAAGGAAAGAAAAGGTTTAAGCAAAGGTGCGACGCGTATTGGTGCAGGGTTTTCCCTGCCGGCGAGCACTGCAGGGTTTTCCCTGCGATTTCTCGCAGAGGAAAATTTGCGGTTGACTTATATGAGGTTTTGTGTTATAATAACAAAGGTCAAAAATCACAAAACAGGAGGTGGATTCAGTGACAAACGGCGACAGTACAGGGGTCAAACGGACTTTTGCAGAGATAAGCTTTCATAGTCAGGGCTGCGGCGTTATTTCACTGAGAGCTGACTAGGATATTTCTGTGTCCGTATGTGCCCTGAAGCATATACGGTATTATTATGCCCAATTGTCCCTTACGTCATAAAGAGGATAAGACCTCGGAAATGAAACGGAGGAGTAGCAAATGGAAGAAAATGAAGTAATGAACGGCGAGCAGAACGCCGTAAAGCCCGATTATGAATCCGAAATTATCGGAATAATCAGGAGCAATGATACTCCGAAGGCCATTATGAACAGGCTGGAGGATTACCACGAAAGTGATATCGCTGATGTAATTGAGAAGCTCTCCGAACAGGAGAGAAAAAAGTTCTACAGAGTGTGCAGTCTGGACATTCTGGCGGATATTTTTGAGCACCTTGACGAGGAGAAGTCGGTGCTGTTCATCAGTGAGATGGACATTAAAAGGGCGGCAGCCATTATCGAAAGGCTCGATACGGATACCGCTTCGGAAATGCTGAGAGAGATCGACAAGAACAAGCGTATTCTGATAATTGATCTCCTGCCTGCTGAGGTAAAGAAGGAAATACAGCTTATCGCTTCATTTGATGAAGATGAGATCGGAAGCAGAATGACTACGAACTGTATCATTATCAAAGAGGGTATGACGATAAAGCAGGCGATGAATGAGCTTGTTTCGCAGGCGGAGGAGAATGACAATATCACAACTCTGTTTGTGGTGGACGAGGAAAATGAGTTCTGCGGAGCTATTGACCTTAAAGACCTTATCACTGCAAGGAGCTCGGCATCGCTTGATTCGCTGATAGCGTCGAGCTTCCCCTATGTGTATGCAACCGAGCAGACTGCTGACTGTATCGAAAAGCTGAAGGATTACTCGGAGAGTATAGTTCCTGTGCTTGATGATTCAAACAGGCTGCTTGGAGTTATAACCTCGCAGAACATCATCGAGGCTGTCGATGACGAGATGGGCGAGGACTATGCCATGCTGGCAGGTCTTACTGCGGAGGAGGATCTGAATGAAACTCTGACGCAGAGCATGAAAAAGAGAATGCCGTGGCTTCTGATACTGCTGGGACTTGGAATAGTGGTCTCAACAGTGGTTGGAACGTTTGAGAAGGTTGTGGCTCAGCTGACTATCATAATGGCGTTCCAGTCGCTGATACTTGATATGGCAGGTAACGTTGGTACGCAGTCGCTGGCGGTAACAATAAGAGTGCTTATGGACGAGAACCTTACGGCGGGACAGAAGTTCCATCTCGTCACAAAGGAAATGAGAGTAGGCTTTTGTAACGGTCTGCTTTTAGGCTCGATCTCTTTTGTGCTGATAGGGCTGTATATCTATCTGATCAAGCATAAAACGCTGCTGTTTTCTTATGCTGTGTCGGGCTGTATAGGAGTGTCACTGGTACTGGCGATGCTGATATCAAGCGCAGTCGGAACACTTATCCCGCTGTTTTTCAAGAAGATAAAGGTAGACCCTGCGGTAGCCTCGGGGCCGCTGATAACAACGATAAATGACCTGGTAGCGGTGGTCTCCTACTATGGAATGAGCTGGATACTGCTTTTGAATGTTCTGAAAATAACATCGTAAATAATAACTCCCGAAGAAAAGCTCTTCGGGAGTTTGTCTTTATTATAGATATTTTATAAGCTCTTCTCTTATGCCGTCAAGTCTTTCGTCCGAAAGGCCGAAGTTCATCTGCTTATAGCTCCAAGCGGCTCTGCCTATGCCGAAACGCTCAAATGCTTCGTGAATATCCTTGAACCACTGCAGTGTGTCCTCGGGAGAAGCATAGTCGATAACACCGTATTCTCCGCAGTAAAGTGAAGTGCCCTTCTCCTCGCAGAGCTTTACTGCCTTATCAAAGCGCTTTACAAAGTACTCAGCCGAGTAGCCCTCGCCTGCGATCTCGCTGTGATCCATATATTCCATCTGAAGCTCCTTGCTGTCCTTCAGGTACTGCTTTACATCACCCGGGTATGCAATGCGGTAATCCTTATTCATCTGCTTTACCCAGCCAGCTGCCTGATGTGTGAAAATCAGCGGCTCATAGCAGTGGAAGTTGTATACGACGTTCTCATCATAGGGATCGTCAAGATCCTTAATCGCATCTATAGAGTTGTTCCAGTAGCTGCCGACAAGTATCTTTACCTCGGGAGCGATAGCCCTTATCCTTTCGATAACAGTTCTGATTATCTTATTCCATGTGGGGCTGAACTCGGGGTCGGTAACTTCGTTGAGAAGCTCAAACACGAGCGTGTCGGTCATTGTGCCGTAGCGCCTTGCAAACTCCTCCCATAGACGATAGAAACGCTCCTGCAGCACCTCGTCCTTGAAAAAGCCGACATATTCTTCATCATCAAAAATAAATCCCTGAGTTTTGTGCAGGTCAAGCACAATATGCAGACCGTACTTTTTGCACCACGCAATTGCATTGTCAATGTAGCCGAAGCCCGAGGGGATAAAGTTTCCGTCCTCGTCCTGCAGCACATTGTAGTCTATCGGCAGGCGGACATGGTCAAGTCCCCAGCCTGCAAGCTTTTCTATATCCTCCTCGTGGATAAAGCTGTCAAGGTGCTCCTTCTCATAAGAGCCCTGAGACAGCCAGCCTCCGAGGTCAACGCCTTTCATGTAGCCTTCAAATCTTTTCATAGCAGAACCCTCCTTGCGTTTCTTTGTTCCAATTATACAGGAATGAGACTGATGTTTATATCAAAAATTTATCCTTCATAACAGAAACTTGCACTCATTGTTGTCGAAAACGTTTAAATTTTTATAATTTTCTGTTGCCAGAAGTTTTATTCTTTTCGTATATATTATCAGTGGTGATTTTTTTAGCATACAACGAAAGGATCGTGTTTACATGAAATGGAAAAAACTCGCAGCTGCATTTGCTGCGGCAGCAATAGCAGGAGCCGCTTTCAGTGCGTGCGGCAGCAAGAATGAGGATTCTTCTTTCTCGGCAGAAAATAAGACAAGCTCGGTCGCTGAAAAGGCAACTGACGAGGTGATCTCGGTCACTGTTGATGATGTGACAACACATGATAAGTTCGGCGGTATTCTAGCGAATATCCCGGGAGATGAGTTCATAGAGCATGGCTTTGAATACGGCGACAGCGTAGATGTTACCCTCTCAAACGGATATGAATTCAAGGACCTGCCTTTCTTTAACGGGTATTACTCACGCAAGGGAGAAAACCTTCTTGTTGCTTATCCGGGCAGCGGCTATGTGAATGTACAGCAGAACTGCGGAGAGGACCTCTGGGTCGTGGCAGGCATGACCGAGGGTATGAGTGCCACCTTCACTCTGAATGAGAAGGGCAAGTACAGTGATATACAGCAGGCTTTTTCACTCAAATATGAGAACGAGCGTGAGAAGTTCGAGAGCGATGAGGAGTTTGCAAACTTCCGTGAGGTAAAGGTCGGAATGATCGCAGACGGCGCACTTTACAGAAGTGCATCTCCCTGTGACAACAAGTATAACAGAGCCCCCTATGCTGACAAGCTTGCAGAGCAGGCAGGCATCGGCTTCATAATTGATCTTGCAGACAATGACGAGGACATCGCAGGCTACTTTGCAGGTGAGGATTTTAATTCCCCTTATTTTAAGAGCCTTTATGAGCAGGGAAGGGTCGCACCTGCATCGCTTGGTGCTGACTATGCGAGCGAGGCTTACAGAAAGAGCCTCGGAGAGGCGCTTATAAAAGCCCTTGACAGCGAAGGGCCTATTCTTGTACACTGCACTGAGGGCAAGGACAGAACGGGCTTTGTTATCTGTATGCTGAGCGCTTTGGCGGGTGCGGAGTATGACGAACTGAAAGCCGACTACATGGTGACATTCAAGAACTACTACGGAGTTACCTTGGAAAAGAATGAAGAGCAGTACAACACTATTGCTGACAACCTGTTTGAGAGCTTCATTATCTACCTGACTGACAATGCAGGTGAGGGTTCCGATCTGCAAACTGCTTCTGAGGCTTACCTCAGAGACTGCGGCCTGACGGAAGTTCAGATAGCCGAGCTTTCCGAGCGTTTGTGTACAGGCAAATAAAATACAGAATGAAAGACCGCAGAAAAACCTCTGCGGTCTTTGTTATCACTGTAATGCGCCTCTGTTAAATTCCGAGAGCTCCAGTCCTTCATTCTTCTCAAGCGCCCAGCGGATATTCCACTCGCTGGAGAAAAGCAGAAGGTAGTTTCCTCTGAAATCAACCACAAGCTTTGTATCTGAGGAGAGTTTTAAGCTCTTGGGGTCAATATCCTTATTGTCTATCCAGCGGATATAGGAGTAGGGCAGACCCTCTTTGAAAAGCTCAACGTTGTATTCGTTTTTCATTCTGTACTCGAACACCTCAAGCTGGAGCACACCGACAACGCCCACGATAGCCTCTTCCATACCTGTGTCAGGCTCCTGGAAGATCTGTATAGCACCCTCCTGTGCTATCTGGGTAATGCCC
>CAMMYU010000018.1:0-3646 GCA_946528545.1 uncultured Ruminococcus sp. | reverse complement strand
TAGGCAATCTGACGAAAATCTGGACGGCGCATCTGATGCACAGAGGTCGTGCGGTGTTGCCTAAACTAATTTAGTATCAGCTCTTCACCGCCGACAAGGCCCGAAAGGATCTCTATATTCTTTCCGTCCTCGATGCCTGTCTCTACGTCCTGCTCTATCTTTACTCCGTCAACAAGAAGGTTTACAAACTTTCTTCCTCCAAGCTCTCTTACCGCCTTCTGAGGCACCACCACAGTGTCGGGTCTTGTATACACATCAAAGACCACGCTCACATCGCCGAAATCAAAAAGCTCGGAGTCCTCATCGGGAAGTATCACATAAATGTAGCTCGAAAAGTCACCGTTTTCGTTTCTCTGTATATCCTTAACCGTTCCGCCTGCCTCGGTCGCACCCTGCTGCAGAATTACCCTTGTACCGAAGTTCACATTATTAAGCGGATTATCATACACCGAAACGCACAGATACTGCTGTGACAGGTCAGACGTATATCCCAGCGTATCACCTGCCCTTACGGGGCTGTTCACATTCAGGGGCTCACGCCTTTCAAACGGATAGCTGAACGTTCCGTCACATGGCGCATACACCTTATAGTCCTCAAGAGAGGCTTCAAGCTTGTCATAGTTCATCTGCTCAAGCTGAAGGTCAAGCTCTGCCATTTTAAGCTCATTTGCCGAGCCGCCGTTCTGCCTTATAGTCTCAACGGTCTGCTTTGCCTGATCGAGCCTTATCTGCTCTTTTTCGATCTGCTCCTGCACCTCGTCGCTGTAAAGCGTGCAGAGCAGGTCGCCCTCCTTGACATCGCAGGGGGCTTCAACCTCGATAGATTCGATAAGACCGCCCGCCTTGAACTTTACGCTCTGACTGTACGGATAGGCATAAGAGCCTGTCTCGTAGTACTTCTCCGAGATGTTGCTGATCTCTGCCTTTACGGTCTTGTAGGATATTTCCTTGGTTTTGAGGATCGGGATATCTATCTGCTTGTCCTCTTTCTTGTCACCGCAGGCACAAAGCCCCAGACAGATCACTGACGCACAGACAAAACCTATGAACCTTTTCACAGTACCGACCCCCTTCGGGACATAAAACACCAATACACATTAAATATAACATTTTTTTCTCCTTTTTTCAAGGAGAGTTTTTTCTTTTGTAGACTTGCACAGTTTTATCAATAAAATTAGTTCACTTTCAACAAAGTTCAAACTGAGCTATTATCTCATTGGAAATCAGGAACCCCTCCGCAGTAAGGCAGAGCCTTTCATCGCAGGCACGGCAAAGTCCGTGCTTTTCAAGCTCACGAGCAAGTTTTTTTATGCGTTCAAGCTTCTTCTCATCTGCGCCCAGCGAAGCAAGCTCACTATAGCGTATCCCCTCCGAGAGCCGAAGCCCCAGCATAATATACTCCTCCAGTCTGTCGGGGCAGCTTTCGAGCACTGTCCCCGGCTGAACAGGAGAATGAATATATCCCTCTATGTCCGTATCACAGCAAAAGCGGACGCCCTCAAAAAACGAGTGCGCCGAGGCCCCGAAGCCGATGTATTCTCTGCCCCTCCAGTAGCGGACATTGTGCCTTGACACCTTTCCGTCACGGGCAAAGTTTGAAACCTCATACTGCTCAAAGCCCCTGTCAGCGAGCCTTTTTACAAGCGACAGATACATCTGCGCCTGCTCCTCATCATTTACACTGACACCGCTTTCATAAAACGGAGTGCCCTTCTCTACGCTCAGAAGATATGCAGACAGGTGGCTTATCGGCAGTGCCGAGAGCCTGTCCGCAGTTTTCAGAAGAGACGAAGCCGTCTGCTCGGGAGTGCCTATCATAATATCACAGGAGATATTATCAAAGCCTGCGCTCATAGCATTCTGTACAGCCGAGACAGCCTTCCCGCTGTCATGAAGCCGCCCGAGAGCTGTAAGCTCCTTATCATCAAGCGACTGCACACCGAAAGAAATTCGGTTTATGCCCATGTTCCGATAGGCTATCAGCTTTTCAATGCTTGCCGAATCGGGGTTAGCTTCAATTGTTATCTCGGCACTGTCGGAAAGAGTAAAGCTCTCTCTCACTGCCGAAAGTATGCTCTCTATATGCTCATGAGCAGCAACCGAGGGTGTTCCGCCCCCGAAATAGACTGTATCACAGGAAAGAGCCCTCTCCTTATAAGCCCTGATATTTCGGCAGACCGCCTCAGCATAGGCTTTTTGAGTCTGCTCATCACAGCGCTTTGAATAAAACGCACAGTAGGCGCATTTTCTTTCGCAGAATGGGATATGCACATAGATACCGACCTCAGAGCCCGTCATGGTTGTTGTCCTCCGTATCGTCAAAGGCATTTTCAATGCTCGAGGCTGTGCGCTCGTTATTGGCTTTTATTCTGATAACGGCAAACCTCAGCACTGCCGACAAAAACAGGCAGAGATACAAAAGCACCGCATACACCCAGAATGCCGCTGCCTCGCCGAGCTTCAGCTGAAAGTACTTTGAGTTCTCATCAAGAAAGCTTTTTACAGCGTTATGTATCGGGCTTATGAGCACTATCCCGAAGGCTACAGTATAGGCAATAAAGGCGGCGATCCCTACAAACGAGGGCTTTACAGGCAGAGGAAAGAACTTTACTCCCACAAAGATGATCCAGACTCCGAGCAGCACAAAGGCGGCCGCCTGTGACACGTTTGCATATATCTCAAACGCAAGGGGCACAGCTACCCCTCCCGGCAGACCGAACATCAGCGAAAGCTTCATCGCCCTTTTCATATCCTCCAAACCTATCACCACACTATTGCCTTAAATAAACGTAAACCTCCGACGCTATAACCACAGCCGAGCACAGTGTCAGGAAAAGCCCCACAAAGGAACTGAGCACTGCATTCGGGTCATAGACTATCGGCTCTTTGTTTTTTCGTGTACACACATATACCGTACACTCTCTGCCCTTCTGATAGAGCTTTTTCTTCATAACAAGCTCACAGGGGAACGCATTAGAATATATATTCCCGTCAACGTCATAATATGCGGTCGGGTAATTAAAGCGTTCTGACTTTCTTGTCTCAGCAACCTTAGCCCGACACTTTTTACCCTTGATTATTCTGAACGCACAGAACATAAAATATACCGACAGCAAACCAAAACCCAGACCTATCAGCCCGAGCAGGCATATTGCTATCACCTCTATTGACACTCCCGATATCACCGCCAGAAGTATCAGTATTATTAATACTATGAGTGCTTCCATTTTTTATCCTTTTTCATTCCGAACATAAGTTATATTATAGTTTTTCACCCGAAGGGGTTCCGGGGGGGCGCTGCCTTACACTGCAAAACAGCTAAGTATGTATTTTTATAGGCTGAGTGGTCACCCGAAGGGAGTCTGAGGGGCGACCGGAAAGCCCCTCAGCCAGTGCGACCGACTATAGTAATAGTTTACTGCTAAACTTTGGTACGTGCCGCTATGCTAAACTGCCGAGTATATGTTTTTATCAGCCGAGTGGTCGTCGGAAGTGCTCCACACTTCCGATTGACGAAAAGCGTTCGCTTCGCTCTCTGTTTCGTCAGGGGCGTGCAGGTTGAGCTCGCTCCCCTCGGAGAGGGAACTTCTCATTTTGTTTGACGTGCCTCTCTTTCTGCACGCCCTTTGTCGGAGCTTCGCTCCGA
>CAMMYU010000017.1:0-9229 GCA_946528545.1 uncultured Ruminococcus sp. | reverse complement strand
GCAGGCTTGCTGACGCAAGTCAAGGAGAATTTGGGTAATATGACGGAAAGCTGGCAAGCAGATGATGTGCAGAGGCGTTAGCCGCGGGTCATGCGGTGTTGCCTATATCAATTTTTTTCGGACTGAAGCCTTTTTCTGAGCTCATCTATCCTCTCTCTGAGTTCTTTAATATAGTTGTCCACATCGTTCTTATCAAAACCGCCTAAAGCAGATATCTTCAGTTCATAAAGCTCTGCCTCATCAGGAACGGTGTACTGCTCTCCCCTCTGCTTTTTCTCAAAAGCATCTTCAAGCTGATAAATATGTCCTGTCAGAACATCAAGATATTTAAGTGTTTCAAGCTTATCATATCCGCCGAACATTACAAATCCAAATTTATCCAAAATAAACGCTCCGGAAGAGCTGCCCCCTTTCATTAAAAGAAATGTGAACAAAATGCCGCTTGTTTATTACATTTTTATTATATCAAATTTATCTGTAAATGTCAATAGCTTAGAAAAATATTATTCACAAAAATTCAATTTATTCGGTATAAAATTATGTTTAATATATAAAACAAAACTACAAGGAGAAAATCGATGCTCAAGATCATTCTTACACTTCTTATCAGCGCAGCAATCGGCTACGCAACTAATTACCTTGCTGTCAAAATGCTGTTCAGGCCCTTAAAGCCTATCTACATCAGGGGCAAAAGGCTGCCCTTTACACCGGGTATTATCCCAAAAGGCAAACCGAGGCTTGCAAAGGCACTATCATCTGCGGTCAGTGAAAGCCTGCTCACAAGTGAGGATATCGAAGATGCGATACTGAGTGATAAGTCGAAAAAGCTTTGTGCCGAGAAGCTCTGTATGGGGCTTTATATGCGTGAGAGGAATAAGCTTGGGCAGATGCTGAATGATCTGTCACAGGGCTGCACCTACAGCACTGCCAGAAAGAAGCTCAAGGAGCGCATAGTTGAAAAAGGTACTCAGGCTGCTGTTGATATGAATATTGCAGAAGCTATGATAGGCGAGATAGCCGCATCAGTCAGAGAGAAAACTCAGGGCTCTATGGCGGCTATGTTTATCACTGATGAACTCATCGCTGACCTTACAAGACCTGCTGCGGAGAAATTCAACGACTATATCCGTGAGAACGCTCCTGCAATGATAGAAAAGGCAGTTGAGGAAGAGCTTCGAGCTGCCGAGGATAAGACTGTTCCTCAGGTATTTACGGAGCTCAACATTACTCAGGAGAAGCTTACAAGGATAATCGGAATAGCAATGGAGGGTCTGCTCAGAGGTAAGCTTTCGGGCTTTCTGAAGGAGCTGGATGTAGGCTCGGCCGTTGAAAAGCATATAAACGAAATGGACAATAAGGCTCTTGAAGAGCTTATACTCTCAGTTATGAAGAAGGAGCTAAATGCAGTTGTAAATCTTGGCGCTCTGATAGGGCTTATTATTGGTGTACTGAACGTTATTGTAAATCTCTGAGGTGAGTTTATGAACGCTCCTGACAACAGACTGGTATGGATAATGCTGTCTTTGTTCTTCTCCTGTCCGAACAACAGGCTGTGGGAAATAATGAAAAGCTATGACAGCGGAGCTAAGCTTTATAATGATCTGATAAATCACCGCTGCGGCTTTATTACAGAGAAAGAAGCGGAGCATATCAGTTTTTGCAGTGAAGCTCAGGGACAATCGGTTATAAAGAGCTGTGAAAAGAGAGGTATTCGCATACTGACTTTTGAGGACAGAGACTATCCCGAAAGGCTGAAAATGCTTTTCTGTCCGCCTGCCGTGCTTTATTGCAGGGGCGATATTACATCACTAAGCAAAGAGAAAACACTTGCTGTTATCGGTGCAAGAGAAGCATCGGAGTACTCGCTTAAAACCGCCTACGCCTTTACTAACGCACTTGCAAAACGTGGAATCTGCATTATAAGCGGTCTTGCAAACGGTATTGATCAGATAGCTCACAAAAGTGCTCTCAAGGCTGACGGGATAACCTGCGGAGTTATGGGCTGCGGACTTGAATATGACTACCCAAAGGGTTCAGCAAAGCTTAAAGAGGCAATCTGCCTGAGAGGCTCTGTGATATCGGAGTATATGCCTCAGGTAAGGCCTGCTCCTGAAAACTTCAAAATAAGGAACCGCCTTATTGCAGCCCTGTCAGACTGTGTGCTTGTAATTCAGGCAGGCGAACACAGCGGAACGCTCAACACTGTAAACCATGCACTGGAACTTTCAAAAGAGGTTTTTGTGATACCGCCCCATGACCTGTTCTCAGATGAATATATCGGTCAGAGCATACTTATCGAGGAAGGTGCTACACCTATATACAGGCTCGGGCAAATACTTGACAGCTTATAAAAACACCCCTCTGTCATCAGGCAGAGGGGATATTTCATATATCGAAAACTATTGTTGCTATTGTAAAGAAAATAAGTGTCGAGCAGGTATCAACTATAGTTGTGATAAGCGGTGCAGCCATTATCGCAGGGTCAAGGCCGAGCTTTTTCGCGCCCATAGGGAGCATAGCGGCTATAAGCTTTGAAAGTACCACTGTAATCATTATCGCAAGGCTGACCGTGAACGCCAGCTTATAGCAATCGACCGAGGTATCACCATGATACACGATTATGACCCTTACCGCATTGACCGCAGCAAGTATCACACTGACTAAAAGGGCTATCCGAAACTCTTTGAATACTACCCTGAAGAAATCCTTCATTCTTATCTCACCGAGGGACATTCCTCGGATTATCATGGTAGAGGTCTGAGAGCCGCAGTTTCCGCCCGTACCGCTGAGCATTGACAGGAAGGATACAAGCACAGGCACAACGGCAAATGCCGCCTGATAGTGATTGACTACTGCTCCTGTAAGCGTTGCCGAAAGCATAAGGATAAGCAGCCATGCTATTCTGTTCTTTGCGTGAGTAAACACTGAGGTTTTGAAATAGGAATCCTCACTGGGGGCAACGGCAGCCATTTTCGAGAAGTCCTCAGTCGCCTCCTCGGTCATGACGTCCATAGCATCGTCGAAGGTTACGATTCCGACCATACGCTGTTCATTATCAACTACAGGCAGCGACAGAAGGTCATACTTTCGGAACGCCTTTGCAACGTTCTCCTTGTCCTCAAGGGTATCAACGGAAATAACGTTTGTCTCCATTATATCGCCGATAAGGTCATCATCATCGGCTGTCAGCACATCAAAAAGACTGAGCACACCGATAAGCTTTCTGCTTTCGGTAACATACATATAGTTTACGGTCTCCTTTACCATTCCTATATGCCTGATACGGTCTATAGCCTCTTTGACTGTATAATCCCTGTGCAGGTATACATACTCGGTCGTCATGATCGAGCCTGCACTGTCCTTAGGGTATTTGAGGATAGTGTTTATCTCTCGTCTGGTATCTGCATCTGCGTTTTTGAGTATCCTTGATACTACATTTGCAGGCATTTCCTCGATAATGTCAACTGTATCGTCAACGTACAGGTCATCTACGACCTCCTGAAGCTCCTTATCAGTGAATGCATTTATAAGCACCATCTGCATATCGGAGTCCATATACGCAAAAACATCTGCGGCTGCATCTTTATTCAGCAGACGAAACAGCAGCGGAAGCTGTGATTTACCTATCTTTCCCTCATCATAGAACTGCTGAAGAATTGCTGCTACATCGACCTCGTTCATATCCATAAAGATCTCACGGATAGCCTTGAAGTTCCTCTTATCAAGCAGTTCAAGCACAGTGTTGTACATTGTTATCCCTCCAGTTTGCAAGTATACATATTTTTGTACACTTAATGCAATAATAACGGCGCACTCCTTCCGTAACACGAAATTCATACGCCCTTCAAGGTGTCAAACACTCTGCCCTGTTCTATTGTAAAAAGCGTCAGAACGGACTGACGCCGTTTCGCAATCGCGGGGCAATAGTATTATTACCGGCGTCATCCATTAAATCTCAGCTCCTTTTTTCCTAATATGGTCATTATGACCTTAACATATTAATTATACGCTCTTTACTTTCTTTTGTCAAGAAAAATTCAGCACAAAATTATCCCCTGCGCCCGCAGGGGATATAAGCACTATGTTTAGTGAGCAACTCCGTTATTGTCGAGGTCATAGCCGTCAATATTACGGTTTATGAGCATCATTCCGTTGGAGTCGAAATAGTAACGGTTTCCGTCGATGATCTTCCAGCCTGTTACTGCCGAGCCGTCACGGTTATTATAGTATTTCTGACCGTTCCAGTTTACCCAGCCCTCTTTAAGATAGCCGTCTTCACCGAAATTGTAGAGCGTTCCGTCAATGTAAACAGGACCTCTGGTGGCAACGCCGTTTTGCAGGAAGTATCTTCTTCCGTCAATAGTTGTCCAGCTGTTCTGAAGCTTTCCTTCATTTGAGAAATAGAAATCTGTTCCGTCAATGTTTTTCCAGCCTGCGGAAGCCTTTCCGTCATCGGAGAAGTAATAGGTATCGTCTCCTGCGGTTATCCAGCTGTTCTTAACAGTACCGTCTTTGGAAATATAGTAGATGTTCTCATCTTTATATATTCCGATAGTCAGCTTGCCCTTGTTATCAAAATGATAATCCTTGCCGTCTATTGTTTTCCAGCCTGTTACTGCAAAGCCGTTCTCATCAAAGTAGTATATATTGCCTGCAACTGTCTTGAACTCAGATGTAATAAACTCCTCAGTTTCCTTGTCAAAGAACTTATAGTCGCCGTCAACTCTGACTAAGCCGTCGGCAAGGGTAGCCTCTGTGGAGAAAGTATATTTCTCCTCGCCCTCGATGAAGTCTCCGCCCATCATAGCTGCACCTGTAGTTCCGAAGTAATAGCGGTCACCGTCTACAGTCTTCCAGGTGTTATGAACCTTCTTTCCCGTAGCCTCATCAAAATAGAAATAGTAGCCTGCTATCTTATGAAGTCCCGTGCAGAGCGTATGGTCAGAATAGAAGTAATACTGATAGAATACCGAGCCTCCGAATTCCTCATACACCTTTCTGTCAAAGGCATTGAAGGTCTTTTCACCGTATTCTTTTTTAAGCTTTTCTATTCTTTCAAGGTCGGGCTCTTCATCATCTTTATAGCTGTCCTTTTCATACTTTGTAAGGTCAGAAATGTCAGTCTTGAACTGCTTTATAGCCTTCTTTTCATCGTCAGTATACTCATTTGTATTTGTCCAGCCGACTGCTGCCGCATGAGTATTATGGTGGAAGAAATATTTATCTCCGTCAACCTCGGTCCAGCCGTCTGCAACTATACCGCCGACGCCAAAGTAATAAAGACCGTTCGCACCCTGCTGCCAGCCGTCAAGAAGCCTGTTCTTTGAATTGAAGAAATAGAAGTGGTCTTCAATTTCAAGGAAGCCCTTTGCAGCCGAGCCGTCCTCTTTGAAATAGAACTTATACGGCGCCTCCTGATACCAGCCCTTAGTCATTTTACCCTCATCGGTGAAGTGGTATCTCTCGTCTTTAATAGTTATCCAGCCCTTGACCATTTCACAGCTGTCATTGAAATAGTAGGTATCATCATCTATATTTGTAAAGCCCGAAGCAAGCTCACCTGTGGAGGGGTCAGCATAATAATACTTTTTCTCCATCTGCATCCAGCCCCTGTGAACTGCACCCGAATCACTGAAAAAGTATTTCTTTCCGCCAATATCCTGCCAGCCTGTCATCATATGACCCTCGGAGTTGAAGTAGTATATCTCTCCGTCAATCTCAAGGAAGCCTACAGCCATTTTTCCGTCTTTCAGGAAATAGTACTGGTTATTATTGATCGACAGCCAGCCTGTAACTCTCTTACCTGAGTCATCATAGTAATATCCGCCCGTATCATCAAAGCCTGTATCCGGGAAGCCGTGATCGTCAAAATAATACTCACCGCCGTTTATATTGCAAAGGCCTGTCCTGAATATACCCGACTCCTCGGAGAAGTAATACTCCTCTCCTTTTATCTTTATCTGACCTCTCTGGATAATGCCGTCCTCAACGTAATACTTGTCACCCCTGTAGGTGTGCCAGCCGTCTTTGACTATATTTCCCTCATTATCAAACAGATAACAGGTATTGTCAATAAGCTGATAGCCCTTGACCCTCTCTTTGGTCTCGGAGCTGATATAGTAGGTCTCATTATCATGAGTATGCCAGCCGACAGCATAATAAGACCCATAATAAAGATAACCGCCAAAGCCTGCTCCGAGCGCAATGGTACACAAAGCACAGGCAAAAGCAATCTTTGCCCTGTCTCGGTTCAGTCTTTTGCGGTATCTGTAATTTACTGCGATCTCCTCAGGATTTGTCTCAATACTCATTATATCTTCCTCTAGTCACTATTTGCTAGTTTCTAGTATAACACATTACTTGACAAATTGCAAGGGCGAAAGCACAATTATCATCAAATCTTCACACAGATATTTTTCTGATCGCCATAACAAGAGAATCTGTCTGATATGTGTTATTGAAAACCGAGGGAGAAAACCTTACTGCTCCCTGAGCGAGCGTTCCCAGAGTATTATGTGCAAGCGGTGCGCACTGGAGACCGCCCCTCAGTGCAAATCCCATATCGCTGAGCATTGAGGCAGCCTGCTCAGAGGGCATATCGCCTATATTGAAGGCAATTATAGGAAGCTTTCTTACATCGGTCTCATAAAGCCTGATATTCTTTATATCCTTAACACCCTCCACAAACCTGTTACAGAGCCTTTGCTCGTGCTCTCGGATACGGTTTATGCCCTTTGCCTTTACAAACTTTATACCCTCGCCAAGCCCGAGTATGCCTGCGGTATTAAGCGTTCCGCTTTCGAGCTTTTCGGGCATGGTTGGGGTCTGTTCCGGTTCAGCAGAGGTAGCACCCGTACCGCCTTCAATTATTGTTGACAGGCTGTACTCTCCGTCTGTTATCAGCAGTCCTGTCCCTACGGGTCCATAGAGGGACTTATGACCTGCTGTACACAGAAAATTTATCCCGTCAGACAAGCTGAGCTCACTCACTCCGCAGGCCTGCGCTCCGTCAACTATGAAGCAGATGCCGTGACGCTTGCAAAGCTCTCCGAGCGCCTTCACAGGGAGCGCTCTGCCGGTAACGTTTGAAGCGGCTGTCACGCAGATGCATTTTGTATCCATGTCGATCAGCTTTTCAAAGGTTTGTACGGTTTTTTCATCGTCATCGCTTACATCGGCGACCGAGAGACGCACACCTGCTGTCTGAGTCAGGCGGTATGATGGTCTTGCAACGGAATTGTGCTCATACGATGATATTATCATGTGACCGCCATACTGCATTATACCTTTTATAGCCATATTAAGAGCATAGGTGCAGTTCTGGGTAAAGGCTACGTTTTCAGGCTCAGCGCCGAATATTTCAGCGGCAAGGCTTCTGACCTCATAAACCTTCTGCGCCGCACGGATAGAAAGGCTGTGTCCGCTTCGTCCGGGGTTGCCGCCGTAGCGCTCCAAGCCCTCAGAGCAGGCTCTGCGAACGCTCACGGGCTTTGGGTAGGTCGTAGCGGAGTTATCAAAATATATCATCGAACGCTTCATCATATCACCTTTTCTGACCATAAGGGTCAGCTTTCTTTGTAGAAAATACCTCGCTGTCGGAGTAGCTGCTTTATTTTCAGGGGCTCATCCTTGATCTTGATAGAATAGCCGCAGCCCGAGGACAGATCCTTCGGGGTTTTAACTACCTCGCAGAACATTCCGAGCTTGTTGAGCAGCTCCTTTGCCTTGATCGCATAGGTTATCGACCGCATTGCTATCAGATTTATTTTCATTTTCTGTTCCTCTTCTTTAGTCTGATTCCGTGTACGCCCGACCGCTTCGTACACTGAGATATACTATGCTCCGAGAACTGTTTTGGTGAACAAAAAAAGGAGCAGAATAAAGGCTGTGCTGATATAGAAGTTTTATGCCATAGTACTTCTGATCCAAAGTCAGAAGTACTATGGCGTTTTTATTGACAATGAAGTGATGCTGTGCTATAATTGTTAATAATATAAACCAAAATCGGGACTTGACGAACTGTTAGATAATTATGACTTTAGGAGGGAAAAATGAAGATAAAGGATGCATGGTATTTTAACTATACCCAGAAAGAAAGTGAGATTTTGCAACCGGATATGGTTGTACCAAAGTCCCATGTGGGAATTTACTGCGAATTTGAAGAGTTGGCGTTTCCGGTATCCTTTCATATTTTTGGGGTGTGTAAAGGAGAGGTGGTATTTGATAAGGATATCACGGTTTTCGGGAACGGGGACGATGTGGATGTTAGTTTGTACAAAAGCGGATATGGGGCAGTGTTTAAAATCCCTGAAGATAAGGATTGTGAGCCGGATATGTTACGGGTCATCTATGAAGTGGGAGGTAAAGCAGAAACTTTTGAAACGGAATGTAAGTATTATACATTTTCGGGACAGGTATCGGATTTTGACGAAAAGCCTTTTCCGGCGGTTGTGATGTTATATCGATATGATTTTGATTCCTCGCCGTTTATTATGGGCACATGGACGGATCTGAACGGACGATATAGTCTTCGTGTGCCGGCCGGGAGCTATAATGCCATGTATTCAGATGATAATACCTATGGGATCAGCTCTTTGGAATGCTGGGGCTGGAATATTATTGCGGACCGGGATGAGGTTATTGATTTAAAAATCGGCAGCGGTGAGGTGTATTCGTTAAATGTGAGTGTAAATAATGGGGGCAATCAAACGCTGTTTCTTACCTTTCGTCCGATGATCTATTTCAAAAAAGAAGAATACGACACTGTAGTAGGTGAAGGAAATATCCATATAACGGATATTGCACCGGAAATTGCAAAAGAAGATGTTACGGTTTATGTAAACGGAAGAAAAACAGAAGTGCTTTCCTTACAGAAAATATACGAGGCTTCTCCTGATGGGCTGTATTTGCCGATGTATATGGTGCAAATCCCCAAGAAGCTGTATGCGGATTGCCTGGATAAGCAGACTATTGTTTTGGAATACGATACAAAGGACCGTGGAAACGGACGTGCTTGCAGCAGAGGTTTTACTCAATTTTTCTATAAGGATGGATTTTGTACGAGATAAAAGAAAATTCTGATTTGGCATAGCAGCCAAACAAACACAATGCCCCGAAGCACTTTGAAATGCTTCGGGGTAAAACTTCTATATGGGCATACTTTTTATCTGCTCCCATATAATTATTTCCATGGTCTCTTTTTATCAAGCCAGCCCTTTTCTTTCCAATA
>CAMMYU010000016.1:0-3421 GCA_946528545.1 uncultured Ruminococcus sp. | reverse complement strand
TACACAGTTGAGGGTGACCTCCGCCGTGAAGTTGCTCTTAACATCAAGAGACTTGTTGAAATAGGCTGCTACAGAGGCGTTCGTCACCGTAAGGGTCTCCCCGTAAGAGGACAGAGAACAAAGACAAACGCAAGAACCCGCAAGGGCCCTGTAAAGACTATCGCTAACAAGAAGAAGTAAGGAGGTCATGAGCTTTGGCACAGCAGAAGGGTAAAAAAGTTACTACTGTCAGAAGACGTAGAGAACGTAAGAATATCGAAAGCGGCGCTGTTCATATCCAGTCCACTTTCAATAACACGATCGTTACGATCACAGATACAGCCGGAAACGCTATCTCTTGGGCAAGCGCAGGCGAACTCGGCTTCAGAGGCTCAAAGAAGTCAACTCCTTTCGCAGCACAGACTGCTGCTGAGACAGCTGCAAAGGCTGCTATGGAGCACGGCCTCAAGAACGTTGAAGTATATGTAAAGGGACCCGGTGCAGGTCGTGAAGCTGCAATCAGAGCACTTCAGACAGTAGGCCTTGAGGTAAGAATGATCAAGGACGTAACACCTATCCCGCACAATGGCTGCCGTCCGCCTAAGAGACGTCGTGTCTGATCAAATTGGAGGTGTATTAAAATGGCAGTACAGAAGGAACCAATTCTTAAGAAGTGCAGATATCTGGGCATCAGCCCCGCTGTTATGGGCGTTTCCAAGAAGGAGTCCATCCGTTTCAAGAACGCAAACAACAGAAAGAAGATCTCTGAATACGGTCTTCAGCTGAAGGAAAAGCAGAAGCTGAAGTTCATCTACGGCGTACTCGAAAAGCAGTTCAGACACTACTTTGCGATCGCTGAGAAGATGGAGGGTAAGGCCGGTGATAACCTTATCACTTGTCTCGAATCCAGACTTGACAGTGTTGTATACAGAATGGGCCTGGCTCTCACAAGAAGAGAAGCAAGACAGCTCGTTGTACACAGCCACTACACAGTAAACGGCAAGAAGGTAAACATTCCTTCCTATAGAGTTAAGGTTGGCGACGTTATCGCCCTCAGAGAAAAGGACAGAACTTCCGAGAAGTTCAAGGCTACAGTAGAAGAGACTAAGGACAGACTCGTTCCTGTATGGCTCACAGCTAACAAGGATGACTTCTCCGCTACAGTAAATCGTCTTCCCTCAGCTGAGGATATTGACTACGAGGTAGCTACTCACCTCATCGTCGAGCTGTACTCCAAGTAATCAAAGGGATATACTTGAAGCGTCAGTATTCGAAATCAACATTAATTGCGAAATAGGAGGGTTTTTATGCTGGAAAAAATTAATAAGCCTGATATTGAGATCGTCGAGCTTAAAAGTGACGGCAAATACGGCAAATTCGTTTTAGCACCGCTGGAGCGTGGATACGGTATTACACTTGGAAACAGCCTCAGACGTGTGCTGCTCTCCTCACTTCCGGGTGTGGCTGTAACATCTGTAAAGCTTTCGGGCAAGGATGGTACAGTACACCATGAGTTGTCAACTATTCCGGGCGTAAAAGAAGACGTTACCGAAATAATCCTCAGTATTAAAGGACTGACGGCTAAGCTTTACGGCGAAGGCCCTAAGACAGTATATATAGAGGCAGAGGGCGAATGTGAAATTACTGCCGGCGATATAAAAACCGACTCTGAGGTGAATATCCTCGATCCCGGTATGCACATCGCTACACTGGGTAAGGACGCAAAGCTCTATATGGAGATCACCATCGACAGAGGAAGAGGCTATGTTTCCGCAGAAAGAAACAAGAAGCAGATCAACCTCCCCGTTGACGTTATCGCCGTAGACAGCATCTATACTCCTGTTCTTAAGGTGAATTACACCGTAGAGGATACACGACTCGGTCAGGTCACCGACTATGATAAGCTTACCATGGAGGTATGGACAGACGGTACCATCTCCGCTAAGGAAGCTTTATCACAGGCAGCCAATCTCCTCAACGAGCATCTGAAGCTGTTCATCGACCTCTCAGAAGAGGCAGGACTGGCTGAGGTCCTTGTTGAAAAGGATGAGAAGGGTAAGGAAAAAATCCTTGAGATGACCATTGAGGATCTTGACTTATCTGTACGTTCATTCAATTGTCTGAAGCGTGCAGGTATCAATACCGTAGATGACTTGATCAATAAGTCTGAGGAAGAAATGATGAAGGTTAGAAACCTTGGAAAGAAGTCCTTCGACGAGGTCAAGGAAAAGCTCCAGTCACTGGGCTTTGACCTCTCCTCCGAAGAGGAATAAACCATAAATCGTGCGTTTAGCGCACCACTATAAAAAGGAGTGAATACAATGCCGGGTACAAGAAAACTGGGCAGAACATCTGATCATAGAAAGGCTATGCTCAGAGGCATGGTTACTTTCCTGCTTGAGAACGGTCAGATCGAAACTACCGTTACAAGAGCTAAGGAAGTTCGTGCAGTTGCAGAAAAAATGATCACTATCGGTAAAAATGATGATCTGCACTCCAAGCGTCAGGTGTTCTCTTACATCACAAAGGAGTCCGTTGCTAAGAAGCTTATCGACGAGATCGCTCCCAAGTATGCAGAGAGAAACGGTGGTTACACACAGATCGTTAAGATCGGTCCCCGCCGCGGTGACGCCGCTGAAATGGCTATCATCAAGCTCGTTTGATCAGAGATATAACGACAGGAGCCGTTCCCGTAATGGGAGCGGCTCTTTTTTGCGATATGCCTATAAAAAATGCGGAAAATCGGTGAAAAAGTACTTGCAAAACTCACCGATATGTGTTATAATAACCATTGTATGAAATACAATCCCGAACGATAGGAGAAATAATATGAATAAGAAGATAATAACCTCTCTTGCCGCAGCTGTCAGTACAATGGCTATGGCAGGTTCTACAGCCCTCAACGCATTTGCAGAGGGAGAGTCATCCGCAGCAAACGGTCAGCAGCCCGGTGGCATGAGCTTGCTTTCAATGCCCCTTATGCTCATCATCATGTTCGTGCTGCTCTACTTCATGGCTATCAGACCCCAGAAGAAGCGCGACAGAGAGCTCAAGGAGATGCAGGAGAGCCTCCAGATCGGCGATGAGATCGTCACTGGCGGCGGTATCGTCGGTATCGTTGTAAGCGTGGGCGAGGATACAGTCGTTATCGAGACAGGCGGTGCAAAGCACAAGCTCAGAATAAAGAACTGGGCTATCACCGAGAACGTTACCGCAGCAGAGCGTATCAAGGAAGCAAAGGCATCAGGCAAGAAGTCATCAGCAGTTGCCGCAGCAGCAGTAGTTGACGATGATGACGACGCAGATAAGAAGTCCAAGAAGAAAAACAAGAAGAAGGACGACGAAGAAGAATAAAAATAAATACCTCCGCATAGAATTACACAGTATTCTATGACGGAGGTTTTTTATGCGCAGACACAGAAAAAGCCTGTGGGCAAGCGGT
>CAMMYU010000015.1:0-9566 GCA_946528545.1 uncultured Ruminococcus sp. | reverse complement strand
CGGCAGATGATGTGCAGAGGCGTTAGCCGCGGGTCGTGCGGTGTTGCCTATATAAATAGGCGGTGATTTTTAATGACTGATTATTGTTATCCTGTGCTTGGCGATGAGGTAGCTCTTCCTTTTTTTATAACCGGAATCGGCGCAAGAGATCAGGAGTTTCATTTTATTCGTGAAGCAGGTTATCCTAATCATCAGATCATTTACTGTGTCAGAGGAAGCGGTAAGGTGATTCTGGATGAACAGACCTACGATATAAAGGAAGGAGATGCTTTTTATCTTCCTCCAAAGTATCCTCATGAGTATTATCCTACAGAGGATATATGGGAAACTCACTGGATCACATTTGACGGACGAGATGTTATTAATCTGATGGGTCACTTAAAGATGGATACCGCCAGAGTGTTCCGTATAACTGATCTTACAGCTCTTGAAGCGATATTTAAGAAGATTTTATATCAGATGAAAACAAATTATTATTACTGCGGACATCAGTCTTCGGCAAATTTGTATCAGTTCCTGATAGAGCTCCATAGGGTAGTAAATCTCAGAAACGGCAGTCAGGACAGTGCTAAGCTTAATCAGGTTAAGCCTGTTATTGATTACATAGATAAGAATTTCAGAAATGAGCTTACTCTGGTAGAGCTTGCTGATCTTATTGATTTGTCGCCTCAGTATCTTTGCAGGCTGTTTAAGGAGTGCTACAATCTTCGTCCTTTTGAATACCTTGCAAGAAAGCGTATTCAGCAGGCTAAGCTTATGCTTATGGAAAATGACCGCAATATCAATGAGATAGCAACGGCTGTCGGATATAATGACTGCAGTTATTTCTGTTCGGTTTTCAAAAAGCATGAAATGCTTTCGCCTGCGGAGTTCAGGTCTCTGCATAAAAAGGCAGGAAACTGATATTATATCATTCTATAATATTTTATTAACGCTCTGTGCAATTTATGCACAGAGCGTTTTTTGTGTATGTTTATCGACAGAATTTACACATCAGCCGTGATATAATGCTTGTACAAAACATTAAAGAAAGGATGTCTGAAATGCAAACAAAGATAATCTGTTATCCTGAACAAGTAGTCCTTGTTGAAATAAACGGAGATATAGATCATCATACCGCAAAACAAATAAGAGCAGATATTGATAAACAGATCAATGACAGTAATCCCGGAATACTGATACTGAATTTTTCGGGTGTTACGTTTATGGACAGTTCAGGGATAGGTCTTGTTATGGGCAGATTTCGGCTGATGTCTGAAAGAGGAGGAGAACTGATCGTTACAGGTGCTGCAGGATATATCAGAAAGGTATTTCAGCTTGCAGGAATAAACAGGCTGACAAAAATGACTGATGATATAAGCAGGTATATCAAGTCAGATGATGAGACTGTGAAACGCGAAGATAAGGAGGTGATATCTGATGAAGCGAAAGCTTATCAATAAAATGAAACTTGTATTTCCCGGATATTCAGAAAACGAACGTTTTTCAAGAGCTGCGGTAAGCAGTTTTATATCACAGCTTGATCCGTTGATCGACGAGCTGTCAGATATAAAAACAGCGGTTTCAGAGGGTGTTACAAATGCTATTGTACACGCATATCCCGATACTATAGGCGAGGTTCAGCTTGACGTAAAAATTGTAGAAGATCGAAAAGTAATTATAAAAATCAAAGACAAGGGCTGCGGAATAGAAGACATAGAAAAAGCTATGGAGCCCATGTTCACAACATCACCGGATGAGGAACGTGCAGGGCTTGGCTTTGCTGTAATGCAGAGCTTTATGGACAATGTTCATATCCGAAGCAGGGTAGGAAAGGGAACAATACTTACACTTGAGAAAACTCTGAGGGAAAAGAGCACACATGAATAATAAAACAAACGCACCTCTTGCAGAGGAAAATCTGGGGCTTGTTCATTTGTGTGCAAATAAATTCAGGAACAGGGGTATTGAATATGATGAACTTTACAGTGCAGGCTGTATTGGTCTTGTAAAGGCATCAAAAACCTTTGACGCTGACAGGGGAGTGCGCTTTTCAACTTATGCTGTACCTGTTATTCTTGGTGAGATAAAAAGGCTTTTCAGAGACGGAGGAACTGTAAAGGTCTCCAGAAGTCTCAAAGAGCTTTCCATTAAAGTTGCATCAATTCGTGAGAGATATCTTCGGGAAGAAAACAGAGAGCCCAGAATAAGCGAATTATGCAAAGAATCTGACAGCACAGAGGATATGATAATTGAAGCACTGAATTGCTCAATGCCTGTATTAAGCTTGTCGCCTGCTTCTGACGGCGAAGAAGAAAGGGAACTCGACATACCTGTAAATGCTCACGATGAAGCTATAGTCGACAAGCTGGCGCTAAGGCAGGCATTATCGGAGCTTGACACTAAGGACAGAAAGCTGATATATTTCAGGTATTTCAAAAATATGACACAGTCTGAAACTGCGAAGCATCTTTTAATGACGCAGGTTCAGGTATCAAGACAGGAAAAGAAG
The DNA here is from genome assembly GCA_946528545.1 of uncultured Ruminococcus sp. Taxonomy (GTDB): domain Bacteria; phylum Bacillota; class Clostridia; order Oscillospirales; family Ruminococcaceae; genus Hominimerdicola. The sequence continues at coordinate 7,075 of CAMMYU010000015.1, read as the reverse complement.
ATACTGAATAAAATGCGATCCAAGCTGATAGTATAAAAAAAGAAACGCAATAAAAGCGTTTCTTTTTTTATAGCCATTCTATATCTGTAACATATATGATTTCACAGGCACCGTCACCGGTATCATCACGAACCGTACTTGAGCTCCATGTGAAATAAGTTCCGTCTGATTTATTTCCGTAGATTTCTACAAGATAGCCTTTAAGCTTAATGTGATCGCCTGCATGAATACGTTTTATCTTTCTGTTTATTTTTGAATTGCTTGCTATCAGGTGGTTATTAGAGGACTGAATACCGACATCATATTCATCACCGATTTTTGACAGCTCTTCATAGGACTTAACATACCAGTATAAAAATCTTCCATGCTGACTCCAGTTAAAATCAATACTGCTGTTGTAAGCGGCAACATCGCCCCAGCCAAGACCTACATCAATCGGAGAAAGATCATTTTCTATACCAAACCAGTAGTGGTGATTGGTTGTAAGCACAAGACCCTCTATTTCATATTCATACAAATATGTAATTTCAAGTTTGTAACCGTCAAGCTCCGTTGTTGTATAGCCGTCAGCTTCGGTCTGAACAGGTGCTTTGATACCCGAAACTGACCTTCTGGTAGAGCCGTCGCTGAAAAGCAATCGTACTCCCATAGTAAAAATCAGGATTACTGTTATATATATAAGCAGTTTTTTTATCATAAACCTAGTGCCCATATAATCACCTGCAATAAGTAATTTATATGGCTTATTATATCACAGCAACGCCGAAAAAGCAACCCCAACCCACGAAAATACGCTGTTTACAGCCTTAAATGTGCAAAAATATTATACAAAATATTAGTTTGTATTTTGTTGAAAAAGCTGATTTTATTCTGAACTGTTGAGATTTCCGCCATTCTGAGCGATTATATTACAGGGAGGTGCAAAGGCCTATGCATAAAGATGATCCCGGAGTTCAAGATCTTGAGAAAACAATTTGTGAGTATAAAAATACAGTTTACGGTATCGCACTCACTATGCTGATGAACAAAAGTGATACTGATGATGTGTTTCAGGAGGTCTTTCTTCTGTACTACCTAAAGCAGCTGAGCTTTGACAATGAAGCCGCTAAAAGAGCCTGGCTTATCAGAACAACAGTATTCAAATGCAGACAGCAGAACTCTTCTAAATGGAATCAGCACATTGATAAAACTGACGAGTTCAATGGGGATATCAGTCTTGAAACGCAGGAGGACAAGGAGGTATATTCTGCCGTTATGGAGCTTCCGCAAAAGATAAGGGAGGCTGTTTATCTGCACTGCTTCGTCGGACTTTCGGTGAATGAGACAGCAAAAATACTGGGCGTAAGAGCCAATACCGTAAGCATGAGACTTAACAGAGCAAAAAAGCTATTGCGAAAAAGACTGGAGGGAGACTTATGAAAAAGAATGATTACAAGAGGATCGAAAGACAGCTTTCTCCCGATGACGAGCTGGTACGATCGGTAATGGATAAGGCTGAGATGTTTTCGGCTGAGCCCGAAAAAGCACGGGAGTATTTAAGAGAGCACGACATCATTGAAAAGCCTGCAATAAAGCACACAGGCAGATATGCTGTCATTGCTGCGGCAGCCGCATTGGTGCTGGTGTTCGGTGTGACTGCATTTATCAGGAGTGATGACAACAGCTTAAAGACCGACTCCACTGCCGAATCAAAGGCAGATAGCCTGATCGAGGCTGTTTCCGAAGCAGAAAACAAGGCTGAGAGTACATCCTCAGCTGCTGAAGTATCTTCTGTCTCCGGAAAAGAAAGCACTGCCCCTGTCGAGAACAATGCAACGTCAGAAGCAGAGCAGAAAGAAGAGAAAAACGAGGAGATCAGCAAGGCCGATAACAGCACGTCTGAGCCCGAACCTAAGGCAGCTGATGACGGCAGAGCCGAATGGTTCCCCGATGCAGGAAATGACTATCCTGTAACCTCTGAAGAAGGCGACGGTTATCAGCAGGCAGGTGTGCTTGCATTGCCGACTGAAGAATACAGAGAGATAGCTCTTGACGGTCAGACCTATCATTTTGCCTGCGGAAACTATGGTGAGATATGGGAGTTCTACATCGGCAGTAATAATATCCCGAACAGCTCATATATCGGTGACTTTATCACAACGGTCGATGCAGCGTCGCTTTACGGAGATATACGTCCGGATACTCAGGCTGAGATCTACAGTCTGAAATATGCGGACAGTGATTTTATGATCGCTGCGAAATTCCCGAACTTCAATAACGATCATCGTTATTACCTTTTTGCGAATACAGAAAAATACTATGGTTCATTCTCAGAGCTTATTTATGCTCTGAATATGGATAAGTACACCTTTAACGGTCAGGCGATAAACGTGTATGATAATACAAAAAAGTATATTGATGATGACAGCGAGCTTGCACAGCTTATCCTTTCAGCTGACGGTGAGCTTACAGACACTGCCTACGGAGAAGCACAATGGAAAACATATCTTGATGCACCGATGTACGGTGCAAGTGTGAACTTCACCTGCTTCAGCGAGGGGTATATCGCTGTGAATGTTTTCGGAAATACTGCGGTCTATAATGTTGGAACAGCAGTGACCGACAGCATAACGAGCTATATAAACAATAACAGCCATGAGTAGAACAAAGCGCTTAAATATATCGCATAAGCCTGAAAGCACCTCCGCCCAGTTTATTCGCTATGTATTCGTGGGCGGCGGTGCTGCTTTTGTGCAGTGGGGACTGCTGGTGCTGCTTAAAGAGGCCGTCGGGCTTGATGCAAACATCGCAAATGCGGTGGGCTTTATCGGAGGGTTGGTATTTAATTATATTATCTCAACGCTGTGGGTGTTTGACAATTCGGCGGTCAAAAACAAAGCTGCGGAGTTTACTGCATTTGCGCTGATAGGCGTGGTCGGGCTGGGGATAAATCAAGTAATGATATGGCTGTTTGACAAAGCATTATCTGACAGCAAACTCTTTGGCGGACTTATACCTGCGGATAAATATTATCTTATCGGTCAGGTGCTTGCAACGGGAATAGCGTTTTTCTGGAACTTCTTTGCAAGAAAATATTTGCTGTATAACAAAAGGGAGGAATTAAGATGAAGAAGATCGTTATTATAGGCGGCGGTCCTGCGGGGCTTACTGCCGCTTATGAGCTGCTGAAAGACGGAGACTGTCAGGTCACAGTGCTTGAAGCAAGCGGCACGCTCGGCGGTATCTCACGGACGGTATGGCACAATGGCAACCGCATGGACATAGGCGGACACCGCTTTTTCTCAAAGGACGAGCGCATCATGAAATGGTGGAGTGATCTTATGCCTGTGCAGGGGAAGCCGTCATTTGATGATAAGGTGCTGGGGCATGAAAAGGCATTTGAGAAAAAAGGCGGAGACCCTGAGCATGAGGATAATGTAATGCTCCTGCGTGACAGAGTTTCACGCATATACTACAAAAAAGCGTTCTTTGATTATCCTGTAACAATGAATATGAACACGATCAAAAATATGGGCTTGCTGACAACAGCAAGGGCAGGACTCAGCTATCTGTATTCCTGTGTACACAAGCTGCCTGAGGATAACTTGGAAAGCTTCTATATAAACCGCTTCGGGAAGGTTTTGTATTCTATGTTCTTTGAGGGCTACACCGAAAAGCTCTGGGGCAAGCACCCGAGAGAAATCTCTGCCGAGTGGGGAGCACAAAGGGTCAAGGGGCTTTCAATAACAGCGATAGTCAAGGATATGCTGACAAAGCTGAAAGGCACAAAGACCAATGACAATGCCGAAACCTCGCTGATAGAACAGTTCTGGTATCCGAAATACGGTCCGGGGCAGCTATGGGAACTGGTCGGGAAGCGTATTACGGAAATGGGCGGTAGTATTCTGTACGGCAGAGAGGTCACGGAGCTTGTGACCGACGGAGGAAAAATCAAGGCGGTAAAATGCGGCATTGAAGAGTTTTATGCAGACGAAGTCATCTCTTCAATGCCGGTAAAAGACCTTGTGAAGGTCATGAATGCGCCCGATGACATAAAGCGGATAGCTGAGGGACTGCCTTACAGGGACTTTGTGACTGTGGGGCTTCTTGTGAACAAGCTGAAACTAAAAAACAAGACCGATAAACGCACACTCGGCAATATCGTGCCCGACTGCTGGATATATGTACAGGACAAGGGCGTGAAGCTGGGGCGTATTCAGATATTCAACAACTGGTCGCCCTATATGGTCAAAGACCCTGTGGGAACGGTATGGATAGGGCTTGAATACTTCTGCGCTGAGGGCGATGAGTTCTGGAGCATGACCGAGAAGGAGTGCGTGGCATTTGCGGAGAAAGAGCTTCGGAAAATGGGCGTTATCGGGAAGAATGCGGTGCTCGATTTTCACCGAGAGCGTGTTAAAAAAGCCTATCCTGCATATTTTGACACCTATGCAGAGTTTGATGAAGTGAGAAAGTTTTTGGACAGTTATGAAAATTTATGGTGCGTAGGCAGAAACGGTCAGCACCGTTATAATAATATGGATCATTCCATGATGACGGCGATCAAAGCAGCCGAGGCGATAAAATGCGGCAGCGTGAGCAAAGCTGCGGTCTGGAATGTGAATACGGAGAAGGAGTACCATGAGCAAAGATCAGATAACAGAAAGAACGATAAAGTCATTAGCAAGACACCCGTATCTGTGGGCACTGGGGCTTTGTCTGCTCGCTGAACCTCTCATTGACGGGACCCGTCTGCAATACAAGGGGGTATGGGTCTTTGGTGCAGGAACAGCAGTGCTGATCCTTCTTTACTATTTTTCTGATATGAAGCGTTTCAGACAGCAGATAAATTCAGCTATGCTTATTGGTATCGGCTTTACGGTGAAGCTTGCATACGTTATGAACACATCTATATATGTGAGACAGCATGATGTACGCAGTTTCGGCGGTGACAGCGGGCACTGCGGATATATTGAGTATCTGCTTTTTAATCATCACCTGCCAGATTTCGATATCAGAGAACGCTGGCAGTTCTGTCATCCTCCGCTGCACCATGCTATAAGTGCTGTCTGGATATATATCAATGAAAACATCTTAGGTGTCGGATATGACCCTGCAAGAGAGAGCCTGCAGACGCTTACGCTTTTTTACTCAATGTGCATAATGATAACGGCATATAAGCTTCTGAGATACTTCGGACTGAATGGGAAGGCACTATTCATTCCGCTTCTGATAATCAACTTTCACCCGAGCTTTATAATTCTTTCTGGCAGCATAAACAACGATGTTTTGTCAGTCGCTTTAATCATGGGAGCAGTGCTCAGTGCGCTTAACTGGTACAGGGACAGGAAAATGTCAGGTATAATAAAAACAGCCCTATGCATAGGGCTTGGAATGATGACTAAGGTCTCGGCAGCTGTGGTCGCTGTCCCGATCGGTCTGCTGTTCATGGCAGTGTTCTTTTCACATATAAAGACTGACGCAAAAAAGCTGATAGGGCAGTTCGCTGTTTTCGGATTTATCTGTGTTCCGCTGGGGCTTTGTTTCGGAGTCAGGAACTATATCAAATGGGATATGCCTCTGACCTACGTTCAGCAAATGGATAAAAGCGAAATGCAGTACATCGGAGATCAGAGCTTTTCCGACAGATTGACAGACTTTTCACCAAAACAGCTGGAGAGCGTATATCTTCAATGGAAATGGGAGGACGAAGATGGCAATATCCAGGGCTATAACGAGTATAACCCGATGATCGCAGCGATGAAGACCTCGGTATTCGGAGAATTCGTGAATGAGCAGAGCTTTGATAATGCTCCGTATTTTAATTTTACAGCAAAAATATTGTTCTGGGACAATGTTCTGATCGCTGCTGCGGCGCTTGTCTGTATGATAGCATTTCTGTTTATCAGATGCGGTGCTGATGTCTACCAAAAGCTGTTTCTTGCCAGCTTCTGGCTGGCGATGATGCTGAGCTTTTACAAAATGGCACATGACTATCCGTTCACCTGCACGATGAATTTCAGGTATATAACTCCAACGGTGATAATTGGCTGTATATTTTTAGGCTTTGCTTTAAACAAGCTGAAAGACTGCGGCAGTAAAGCTAAGTATATCGAACGCACTTCCGAAGTCTGTGTACTGATGTTTTCGGCATCGAGCACCTTGATATATCTGACTTTGGTTTAAGGCAAGCATATCCTCGACCAATTCGGTGTGACCGAGGCTTTGACGGCAGTACGATTAATCCTTGTCTCAGAATATATTAGAAAAAGTAAAAATATTACAATTATACTTGACAAATAAATCAAATAGTAGTATATTATTATTTGACAGTTCGTTTGCACCATCCTGTCGTTAAACAAAACTAGGGCAGCTTTTTTGTGTTGTAAAAACATAGGAAACGTCTGCTTTTTTGCGGGCGTTTTATTTTTGGAGGTATTATGTATCTGCTAAAAACTTCTGCTTCTTTTGACAGTGCACATTTTCTTGCAGGATATAATGGAAAATGCAGAAATATTCACGGGCATCGTTGGAAAATCGAAGTCATTGTTAATTCCGAAAAGCTTGTTTCTGACGGTGAAAAAAGAGGTATGGTAATAGATTTCGGAGACCTCAAGGCTGAGGTGAAACAGCTTGCTGACAGCTTTGATCATTCATTGATATATGAAAAGGGAAGTCTGAAAGAGACCACGCTCAAAGCCTTGAAAGATGAGGATTTTAAGCTGATTGAAGTTCCTTTCAGGCCTACTGCCGAGTGCTTTGCAAAGCATTTTTATGATATTCTTTCCGCTAAGGGCTTGAGTGTTCATTCGGTTTCGGTATACGAAACGCCCGAAAACTGTGCTGTTTATGAGGTGAGTGAATGAGCTTTCCTGTTGCAGAGAAGTTTGTCAGCATAAACGGTGAAAGTATATGTGCAGGCGAGCCTGCTGTATTTATCCGATTCAGAGGCTGTGACCTTAACTGTACATACTGTGATACCAAATGGGCTAATGTACCTTCGGCAAATGCTGAAATGATGTCTGACGAAGAAATATTATTATATGTGCAAAGCACCGGTATTACTGATGTTACTCTCACGGGCGGAGAGCCGCTT
>CAMMYU010000014.1:0-2889 GCA_946528545.1 uncultured Ruminococcus sp. | reverse complement strand
CCTGCTCAGCGAGTGCAAGTCCTGCAAACATTCCCGCAGGACCAAAGCCTGCTATAACTACTCTGCCGCTTACCTGTGCCGCAGAGACAACAGGCTCATATCCGCCCTTTTCAACTATAGTGACAAAGCTTTTCTTATCCGCAAGCTTCTTTTCAAGGCGCTCATTGTGAAGCTCGGCATAGACAGAGTGTACATAATGAATATTATCCCTTTTTCTTGCATCAAGAGAGGTCTTGTGGATATGACACTCAGCCTTTGAACTGATACCTGCTTTAGAGAGCGCTTTTTGAAATATTTCCTCTTCCGATGCCCCGACAGGAGCACTGACTGACGCTATTATTACTGCCATATTATCTCCGTTTCATGTAATGAAAAAGCCTGAGAGCACTTACTCTCTCAGGCTTTTGTGTTATTCTTCCGTGCTGTCTGTGTCTTCAACAGGCTGAACATCTGACACCACTACCTGCACCTCATTCGAGCCATAGCCCCAGATGCTGTTAAACTTAGGTGAATAGATCATCGCATTCTTAGTATACGAGCCGTTAGACTTGATACTTGCAAGGTCGATCTCTGCATACAGGTCATCGTCTGTAAGCTTTGCTATCACGTCCTCAGGTCCATATACCGTAACCGAGGAAAGCTTCTTTGTATCATATACAACGTCTTTTCCCGAAGGCTTATTTACAGCTACAAAATGATCGCTCGTAAGAGTAAAGTTCTTTGAGGTGTAGCCCTCATCGTCAAAGCTTACCGTAACGTGATCCTCACCACTCATATTTGCTTCTCCCGAAGCCAGAGGAACTTCAAAGCTATAGGTGTTTTTCAGGTCAATAGAGGTAAGGTCTACCGAGCCGATAATAACAGTCTGCTCTGCTTCTGCGTCAAGGTCGGGTGTTGCCACTGATACAGATTTCTCGGAAAGAATCATCGGAAGCGTGCTCTTATCGAAATATGACGGAGCATTCTCAACCGTAACACCAAGATTCATAGTCTTTTTCTTATAAACAACGAAGTCAACCTTAAAGCTCTTTGTATCGGTGAGCTTTACCTTTTCGGCAGCCACGATATTGTCATCATCATCGTAGAAAGCATATTCATCTGTTGTCATTGACATCTCATCATTAAGCTGTGCAGACTTTGAAATGCTTACTACCGCCTTGCTGATCTTATCAATATCGTTCTGAGGGCCTTCGATAGTCACCGAATCGGGGCTTACTGTAGTATCACGCAGAGTGTAGCCGTCCATTGCTGTTACAAGAGGCGCTTCGGAAACTACAGGAATTTTCTTTGTGGTTATCTTATCAAAGGTTACGTTTACCGTATCGGGTGTAACCGAGGTAATAGTCACTTTGTCCGTAGCATGAGCAGACCTGACATCAATATTCAGATCATAAGTACCCTCTTTTGAAACCTCGCTTACATCGACAGTTGCTATCAGGTCAGATGCGGTATATCCGCCTATCTCGTAGTTCATACCTGAGATCTCGACCTCAACAGTAATGTCATCTACCTCGTCTTTATTCAGAACGGACAAGCCCTTCTCCTTTGCCTGAGTTCCCTCAAGAGAGAAGGTCACAGGCACTTTTGTGAAGGTCCTGTTTATGGTCGGATACTGGGTGATCGACATTGCAAACCAGATTATTACAGCAAAGATTATAGACACTATTCTCAGCACGAAATCCGAGCCGTGCTTTCTGACTTTCTTTACAGTCTTCTCTTTATTTACTTTTTCCATTTCGAGATCACCCTCCCTGCCAAAGATGCTTCCCTGATGGAATTAGGGTCAGTCTCGGAAAGAATTCTGCTGTCAAGAAGCTTTTTCAGTGAATCCTTGCTGAAGCCTCTTGTCAGCTCTCCGTTTTCGGCAACGGAGATATTTCCCGTCTCCTCAGACACTACCACAACTATAGCGTCAGAGTTCTCACTCATACCTATAGCCGCACGGTGACGTGAGCCAAGCTGCTTATTGATAAGCTCATCCTTCTGAGGTCTCGGAAGGAAGCAGCCCGCCGCCAGTATAGTGCCGTCACGGATTATTACAGCACCGTCATGAAGAGGTGTGTTCGGGAAAAAGATATTTCCGAATATCTGGGGGGAAGGCTCACAGTTGAGCACTGTTCCCGTGGCGATCTGCTCGCCGAGCTTTGTTTTCTGTTCAAGTATAATGAGTGCGCCTGTCTTGGTCGAGCTAAGGTTAGCCGCTGAATCGCATACAGCTTCTATAGCCTTCTTCCACTTTTCCGTAAGCTCATCGCCCTCGGGTGCAAAGATACCGCTGAGACCTAAAAAGTTCGTTCTTCCGACCTTCTCAAGTATACGCCGAAGCTCAGGCTGGAACATAATGATAAGTGCCAGAAAGCCCCACTGGAAGCATATCTTCAGAATGAACCTTATAGTTTGCAGGTTGAACACTACCGCCAGCAAATAGCAGGCAATCAGTATAAGAATACCCTTTGCAAGCTGCTGTGCTCTTGTCTCACGGATAAGCTTTATGCCATAATAGATTATCAGCGAAAGAAGAAAGATATCAACGATATCATTCAGCCCTATCGACCTGAAAACGCCCCATATTGAATTTATTACAGATGCAATAGAATCCATCATAGTTCGTTACTCCAATATTTCAAATTAAACCGATAGTCAATACATACGCTAAAGTCATATATAGTTATTATAGCACATTTTTTTTTCAAACACAAGGGGGTTGAGCCAAAAAAATTTACATTCTGTAACTTTTTCGTTTTCTACTTGAAAACAAGCTGTAAATATGATAAACTGTTAATAAGACATACTGTCTTAAGGCAATACCGCACGACCCCTGTGCATCAGATGCGCCGTCCAGATTTTCGTCAGATTGCCTAAATTCGACGCAGGCTTGCTGACGCAAGT
>CAMMYU010000013.1:0-3860 GCA_946528545.1 uncultured Ruminococcus sp. | reverse complement strand
ATCAGCAAATCAATTGCTTCGGGCTTGCTTTTGGGTGCTGCATTCAGTGCAATACTTTCCTTACTGAGCAGATCAACTATTCGCATAAGATAACCTCCTTCTATTTAAATGTCAGAGCGTTCTCAGCAGCTCTGCTATTTTCTCTTTTGTTGCCAGACCGTCAGAAAATGCCGTTGCACCGCCTGCGGCTGTACCAAGCTTCAGTGCGTACTCATAATCTCCGTCGATAGAGCCTGCCACAAAGCCTGCTACCATTGAGTCGCCTGCCCCGACAGAGTTTCTGACCTCACCCTTGCACACACCCTTTATGTGGGTCTGTCCGTTCTCATCAACAAGGAGAGCTCCGTCGCCTGCCATTGAAATAAGTACATTCACAGCACCCATTTCCTGAAGCCTTCTTGCGTACTCCTCGATCTCTTCTATAGTTTTGAGCTCCACTCCGAACATCTCTCCGAGCTCGTGATTATTTGGCTTTATAAGAAACGGCTTATACTTGAGCACATTCAGCAGAAGCTCCTTTGTCGCATCAACCACCGTCCTTATATTTCTGCCCGAAAGCCTTTGCATTATTCTCTCATAAATATCCGAGGGCAGGCTGCTTGGTATACTGCCTGCAAGGATAAGCGTATCCCCGTCTGTCAGCTTATCAAGCTTTTCAAAAAGAGCGTCAAGAGAAGCATCATCTATATCAGGTCCCTGACCGTTCAGCTCTGTCTCCTCTGCCGACTTGATCTTCACATTTATACGTGAGTTCCCTTTCGGAAGCCTTACAAAGTCAGCATCAATGCCCATGTCCGCAAGACCCTTCTCAATAGCCTCTCCTGTGAAGCCTGCCGTAAAGCCCAGTGCCTTTGACCTTACTCCGAGCTCATTCAGCACTATCGAAACATTTATGCCCTTTCCGCCGAAGTACATCTCCTCTGCCGACGAACGGTTTACCGCCCCGAGCTTCATCTCTCCCGTATGAACAACATAGTCGATAGCAGGATTGAATGTGACCGTATAGACCATTACATTACCTCCTTTACGCTTGTCGCATTAAGATATTTTTTATCCTCAAGCTTGTCAGTGATAAGCCTCACTCTGTTAAGCTTTGCAAAGGTCACTGACGTTATCTGATCGAATTTGGAATGATCCGCAAGAACGTAAGCTGTCTTGCTGTTCTGTATAACTGCAGATTTCACGCTTGCCTCATTGCAGTCGGGAGTACTTGCCCCTCCCGAGACCGATATTCCGTTTGCTCCGAGAAAGCTCTTAGTGAAATTATAGCTTTGCAGACTGCTCACACACTCTGCTCCGACTATCGCCTCAGTCGCAAGCTTTATCTCACCCGCAGGAATAAACACCTTAAAGCCCCTCTGCGCCAGCTTCTTTGCATGAACAAAAGCATTAGTCACAAAGGTAACATTCTTATCGGGAATAAAGTCTATCATTTTCTCTGTTGTAGTTCCCGCATCAATAAAAACGAAATCCCCTTCATCTATCAGCGATGCCGCAAATCTTGCGATAGCAGCTTTCTCCTCAGTGAACAGCTTTGACTTCTCCTCAACGTCCTGCTCCTTCAGGCTGAACCTGTCACTCACCGAGATAGCCCCTCCGTGAACCTTTACAAGCAGCCCCCTCTGTGCAAGCGAGGTCAGGTCTCTCCTGACCGTCGATTCAGACGCTCCAAGAGCCTCGCAAAGCTCACCGAGCGTTACACTCTTATTAGTATTAACTGTACTTAGTATGATAGAATGTCTTTCTTCTGTCAGCATTTTAAAGCCTCCGAATGAATTGTTGTGACCGCTTTTGATTTATCCTGATATAATATTATCATATCTTTTCAAAATTTGCAAGCATTTTCAGTCATTTTCAATCAAAATCACCCAATTTTGTAGACCTGCACATATTGCTCTTCCCTTCTTTGGTGTTTTTAACAAATAAATAACCCCTTTTATCAGCTCGCTGGCACAACTATTGCCGCACCTGTCTGATAAAAGGGGATCATTTCAATTATGAGGGGTCAGTGTACTCCTTTTCTGCCGAAGGGTATACCCTGTAAAGCGGTCCGCTGTCCCACTGTTTCTTGGAGTCGCCTGCCCAGATCTCTATCATGCCGGGGTCATCTTTCCTGTAGCATATAAGCCAGTAATCCGTTTTGCCGTTCGGATGAGTGGTATGCTTCATAGTTCTCTTCTTTTCCAGAGCAGTGTAACCAACGCTTGCATTAAGGTGATTTACAAAGGTCTCTGACTCATTGTTTCCTTTCTGCCAGTTCTCTCTGTCATAGTTTGCACCCTTTGCTCCCGTGCATTTACAAACAACTACCAGATCGTAAGGCGCTTCAGCTCCGCTTCTCGTTACAGGCTGTACGTTAAACACCGTAGTGTTATATTTATAAAACGATTCGTAAGCCTCTTCGTCCTCGGACAGGAGCGTCTTTACAGAATTGTATATCTCCTGCCGTTTGCCATATCGGTCTTTGCTGCTGCCTTTTTAATATAGTTGAACATTGTCGGTACAAGTATCGCTGCAATAACACCAATAATCGCCAGTACCACTATAAGCTCAACCAATGTGAAGCCTTTTCTGTTCTTTCCTTTTATAATACTCCACTCTTTCTTAAAGCACTTCCCCAAGCCGCTTCATTCATAATTCTATAAAGCCCATTTAGCTAAATGAAATAAACTAATTCCTTGTTAATATAATACTCCTTTATCTTCCGTTTGTCAAGTTTATTCAAAATTAGTAAAAGTTATAACATAAATTCTACCTTTTGCACAATTTTCACTTCGTTTTTTGTTAAATAAAACAAACATATTCTTAAACGTTTTCGTTCCTTCTGAGATTGACTAAGCCTCTCAAACGTTGTATAATAGTTAAAACGGAGGTATCACTATGGAGCACGGTAACATTTACGAGCTCTCTCTTACGGAGGAGTTCAGAAAATCTATCTGGGACAGGTTTCAGAAGGCTGTCCGTGACTATGAGCTTATAAGCCCGAATGACAGAATAGCTGTCTGCATTTCGGGAGGAAAGGACTCTATGCTTCTTGCTATGTGCATGAAGCGCTATCAGCGTTACTCAAAGATACCCTTTGAGTGCCTGTACCTTGCTATGGACCCCGGCTACAGCACCGAGAACAAGGCCCGGATCAAGCTCAACGCCGACACACTTGAGATACCTTTGCAGTCATACGAAACTAAGATATTTTTATCTGCCAAGAATGAAAGCTCAAATCCCTGCTTTCTTTGTGCAAGGCTCAGGAGGGGCTCTCTTTACAAGCACGCCGAGGAACTTGGCTGCAATAAAATAGCCCTCGGGCATCACTTTGATGACGTTATAGAAACTATCCTTATGGGTATGCTTTACGGCTCACAGATGCAGACTATGATGCCGAAGCTCCACAGTGAAAACTATAAGGGAATGGAGTTGATAAGACCCCTCTACCTGGTGCGTGAGCAAAGCATTATAAGCTGGGCTGAGAAGAACCGTTTAAGCTTTATAAACTGTGCCTGCTCTGTTAGCGAGCGCCGTGATGAGGGTTCTAAAAGGGCTGAGATCAAGGCACTGCTGAAAACTCTGAGGAAAACTAATCCCGCTGTTGATATGAACATCTTCCGCAGTGCCGAAAATGTAAACCTGAGAACCCTTATCTCCTACCATGACGGCGATGATTACCGCCATTTTCTTGATAGCTATTCCGACGGCGTGGGGCTCAAAGGCAGAAGGAATGATTAAAACAATTAAATATATACAAAACTATTGCAAAATGTCAGATATTATGGTATAAATTCAGTCAAATGGAACTAAGTGGAACGAAGTGAACTCAAATGGACTTAAATGCCCGTAAAATCAACACTTTTTATGGTAGAAAG
>CAMMYU010000012.1:0-3215 GCA_946528545.1 uncultured Ruminococcus sp. | reverse complement strand
CGTGCTCAGGAAAATTATCCTCATGAACAGGTTTAAGGAGTCTCTTGCGAATCAGTTCAGGAGATTCCTGCATATTTTCATAATTTTTTATATCAGTTAGCTTCTCTGACATCTCATTTCTATCCTTGTCCGACATAATAACTCCTTTCGTTCCTATTTTTATTTAATCATTGAATTTAATCTTTTTAATATTGAAGAATCATCAAGATCTACTTTGTGCTGAGGCTTTATCCAGCCGATTCGTTCACTGGCAGGCAAAAATGTGATCAACCCTTTTTCTGCAAAAATATCAATGCAAAGCCTTAGCTTGCAATAATTCATTGTATCGCCGGAGAGCCTCATAAAAAGGTTATCCAGAGTAATATTCTTAACCGCACTTATATATTTATATACATTTACAAGCTCCTGTCTTACAGGAATAATCTTTTTAATAAAGTTAGACGGAAGTTCTTCTCCTCTCATAAGCTTTTCATAAGTTTCCTTGGCTGCAAAATATCTTTCCTGCTTAATTCCGCTGAGTCTGAAATCAATCACCTTAGCTTCGGCTGATTCTTTTCCGTTAAAACGATTAACTTCAAGATTAACAAGCATATCGATCCTGTCTCCGACAGAAAAGCCGGGGTTTGCTGTTTTAACATTAAAGAATTTTGCAACACCCGAAACACTGCCATATGTGTATTCAATTTTTGTATGTAGTCCTTCCTGTCCCATAGGCGATATTTTTTTTACTACCGCACCAAGAACAGCAAAAACGGGCGAACTGTTTGCCTCACCAAAAGGTTCAAGCCTTGAAAGACTGTCGATGCTTGCTACATTAAGATCCTGAGGCTGCAAAAGCTTATCCGCAGTTAATGAATATACAGGGAACTTTTCCATACTGTCAGAAAAATCGTAAATCATCTGTCTGAACTTCCCGATATCCTCTTCCTTCAAAGAAAATCCGCCTGCACATTCATGACCGCCTAATTTTGTAAGTACATCAGAACAATAGTGAAGACACTTGAAAATACTGAAGCCCTTTAAGCTTCTTGCTGAACCCCTTGCATTGCCATTATCATCTGTAGTGATAATAAAATTAGGCTTCCCGAAAAACTCCATTATCTTCGAAGAGATAATACCAACAACACCATGATGCCAGCCTTTTCCGTTTATTACAAGTACCCTGTGATTAAGCACATAAGGATTTTCGTTCAGATACTTAATAATATCTGCCAGAATCTTACGCTCAACTTCTTTTCTCTGATTATTAAGAGTAACCAGAGTTTGCGCATAAGATGCAGCTTCGTCATCATCTTCAGCAAGCAATAGCTTTACTGCAGTTATAGGAGTGCCAAACCGTCCTGAAGCATTGATTACAGGAGAAATCTTAAAGCTTATATCAACAGCATTCAGATTATCTTTATCCAGCTTAGTAAGCTCCATCAGATGTAACAGACCTAAATTCTCTGTATTTTTCAGGTAATTCAAACCTGTTTTAACAATAGTTCTGTTCTCACCCTTTAATGGCACAACATCGGCTATAGTTCCGATTGCACATATATCGGCAAACTGATCGAGTACAATATCATAATTTCCGTCATCAAGCATTGCACAAAGCTTTAAAGCAACACCGACACCGCATAAATCCTTAAAATCCGAAGGGCAATCCATCTGGTGCGGATCTACAATCGCTCTGGCATCGGGAAGCTCCGGCGGAGCCTGGTGATGATCGGTAACAACAAGCTCCATATCAAGCTCTTTAATAAGCTTTGACTCCTCAACTGAGGCAATTCCGTTGTCGACTGTGACAATAAGCTTTACGCCCTGTTCAGCAAGCTTTCTTATAGCATTTTCATTCAGGCCGTATCCGTCTGCCCTTTCGGGGATATAGTACATAACATTTGCGCCTATGCTGTCAAGATAGCTGTATAAAACTGCTGTAGAGGTAACACCGTCGCAGTCATAATCACCATATATGCAAATAAGGTCATAGCTGTCTACAGCCTCTGAAATAACATTTGCAGCAAGCTTCATATCTTTAATCTCATCAGGGGGAGCAAGTTCATCATCATTGAAAAAGCTGACAAGATCATCAAATGTATTAACTCCTCTGGAGGTAAGAACATCTATTGCAAGCCTGGAAAGGTCACATCTGGCTTCAAATTCTGCGCCTTTTATTTCATCAGGCTTATTAATTATCCATCTTTTCATATTTTCATTCCTTTATCCGTAATTATAATTCTTATAATTATACCATATTATCAAATTAATTTCAAGTAAAAAAAATGAACAACAAGCAGTACTTGCACTTCTTTAAAAAGTATGCTATAATCATTCCGGTGATATAAATGAGCAATATTTATGAAATAACTGACTTAAACAGCCCCGAGCTTATTCCCTACAGAACTACCGCAGAAATACAGTTAAAGAGATACTATGAGCCCGAACCGGGTATCTTCATAGCTGAAAGTCCGAAAGTGATAAGAAGAGCACTTGCTGACGGCTATGAGCCTTTATCAATGCTTGTTGAAAAGAAATATATTGACGGACAGGCTTCTGATATAATCGGTTTTTGCCCTGATATTCCTGTTTATACAGCTGAGACACCAGTACTTACAGACCTGACAGGCTTTAAGCTGACTCAGGGAGCGCTGTGTGTAATGAGAAGAAAAGCTCTCCCGAGTGCAGATAGTATTCTTGAAAAAGCCCAAAAGATCGCAGTACTTGAAGATATAATGAATCAAACAAATATAGGTGCAATTATCAGGAGTGCAGCAGCACTTGGAATTGATGCTGTTCTGCTGACACCTGCCTGCAGCGATCCGCTTTACCGTCGCTCAATAAGAGTAAGCATGGGCACTGTTTTTCAGATTCCCTGGACATATCTTGAATGCAGTTCACCCGATTATGTATCATATCTAAAAAGCAAAGGCTTCTGTACCGCAGCTATGGCATTAAGGAATGATACCCTTTCAGTTGATGACAATAAGCTTAAAGAGCAGGATAAAACTGCGATAATTCTCGGCACCGAGGGTGAAGGATTAAAAGCTGAAACCATTTCAGCCTGTGACTATACAGTAAAGATACCTATGTTTAATGGTGTTGACTCGCTAAACGTTGCTGCTGCAAGTGCGGTAGCATTCTGGGAATTAAGGCAACACCGCACGACCCGCGGCTAACGCCTCTGCACATCATCTGCTTGCCAGCTTTCCGTCATATTACCCAAATTCTCCTTG
>CAMMYU010000011.1:0-2919 GCA_946528545.1 uncultured Ruminococcus sp. | reverse complement strand
TCTAAATGCCCTTGCAGATACGCAGAACAAAGTTCTGCTCCCTGCATATCGGGCAATTATACCATAACGCTTACGCTTATATGGTATAATAAAGCTCGAAAAGGAAATGCCAATATAAAAATATCGCCCCGAAGCGCTTTAAGTACGCCTCGGGGCATTGTTTTTATCGTTTGATTTTTCTTCTCAGCCATTTTGGAAAACTTAAGGCAATACCGCACAACTCCTGCACGTCATCTGCTTGCCAGCTTTCCGTCACAGTCTATGATCTCCTCAAAGGTGTGATTACCCATCAATAGCTCCTATTTTTCTAAGCTCTGTGATCACCTTCTTCACATCACGCTCAATTGCACCATCAGGAGCATCGTACATTTCGTGCATTTTCTTCACTATCTCAGCCTCGGTGGTCTCGGTCTTTAACAGCTCAAGAATCTTGCCTGCTGTCTTGTTTCCCTTAACAAGTCCGGAAAAACTGGCACTGCCTGTAGCAACGAGCATTGTCTCGTCTCCTGAGTCATGTACGATAAAATCATTTTTCAGCTTCATATCTATTATCCTTTCATTGCATTATAGGCGGTCTCAGCCGCAGAAATATCCATATTGGCACCGAGCCGATACAGCCCGACCTGCTCTGCAAGCTTATCGATCAGCATAAGAGTTTTTGCAAACGCCGCCTTATCCGTCGGGCGGTACACCTGCTGTAAAAGCATTGCATAAGCCTCAGACTTATCTATCCTGCGGATAGTGTTTTGCTCCGCACGTTCCAGTATGCAGACAGCCTTCAGCGGCACAGCTATATTATTTCCAAGCCTGTGCTTGCCATTGTATGGTGTTCCATAGACCATTATACCACAATCTGAACATTTTATCAAGGGCTTATCGTCATTTATCATTACAGCCCTGTCTCCCAGAAGCTCACGCCATAATCTTGTATGGGTGGATTTGCCTGTTCCCGACTTTGCAGTGAATAAATAACCCTCACCGTCTACAGCAACAACCGAACCGTGAAACACAAATGTATCGTAGTAAGGCATTCTTTCAGCTATCTTGCGGTAAACAGCCGTCAGCTCCAGCACTCCTTCGGAATAATAGGGCGCACGCTTTCCCTCATAAGCATACTCACTTTCGGTCTTTTCACGCTCATAGGAAATATCCTCCTGTGTGATCTCAACCAAAATATCAGGCTCGCCCTCAGCGATATAGTCCTTGCAATAGGTATGCACTTTTTTGTTCAGTGAACTCACCTTAATGATTTTGTCGGCCATTTTATAGGTTTCAGTCATTTTTTTGCTCCTGCTGAATTATTTTTTCCGCAATCTTTCTCAGCTCATATTCTGTTTTCAGCTGCTGATACTCAAAGCAGGCCTCAAACCAGCCCGGACAGCCCTGCTTATAAAAAGGTGTACATTGTGGGAGATAAGTGCAGTTTCTGCATTTTTCATCAAGCCTTCCGGGTAGCGCACGAAGCTCATCAAAAAGTGCCTGATCAGTAACACCTTCAAAAATATTGCCCCATGAATGACCCTCGGGCAGATGCTCACAATCGTAAAAACAGCCATCAGGGTCGATAACGACCGCCTTATCAAGACAGTCTGCCATACAGCTGTTAAGCCGAAAGCCTGTCGTTCGCTTTTCACGCTCAATATTATTTATGTTCAGCTCGTCAATGTAGCGGTTAAGCTCAAACATCTGACGCTCAAGGTCAATAAAGTAGGGCTTTGGCTTTTCCTGATAAAGCGCCGAAAGATAGAGCGTTACATTTTTATCATCACCGAATTCTGACTTTATCTCATCAAGAAACGGACGCAGGCGAGGAAAGCTTTCCTTGTCAAAATTCACACGCAGGCTTACCTTGATGTCCTCATCAGCCAGATAATGTATCGACCGCATTACCACATCATAGTTGTGCCGCACAGGGTCAATATATTGCTTTCGTGCCATATAGTCCCGCCTGTCGCCATCAAGAGAGACCTGTACAGTTTTCAGCTTCCAGACCTCCTTAGCTTCATGAGCGAGCTCCTTTGTCATCAGGCTGGCATTTGTTATCATGCGTGACCTGAACGACTCTCCCCTTTCAGACAGCGTTTTGCAGACATGCGAGATAGTTTTCGCACAAACAAGGGGCTCACCGCCAAACCATGACAGCGTGATTTTTTCATCACTGCGTGTTTCGCAGATAAAGTCGATCAGCCTCTCAACTGTTTCGGGTGTCATTGTCCTGACAGCATAGCCCTCCTCGTAGCAATAGGTGCAGCGTGCGTTGCAGCCTGTGGTCGGAAGGATAGTGTAGGTCACAAGACCCTTTTTTTCGTTCTTCATAAGCTTGATAAGCTTAGATGTTTCAAGGTATTTATCAGCCTCGTTATACCCCTCGGGGACAACAAACCGCCGTTTTGCAAGTTCCTGAACGCTTTCGGGCTTATTATACTCCTCATCAGTCAGCTGCACGACCTCTCCCGAGAAAATATTTTTCATCAGGTTAATGCCTCTCTCAGAAAAAGCCACAGTCCACCTTGCAGGCCGCAGCCCCTCGGTTTCGGGTTTGTTGGTTTTTATGAATGCTATTACTTTTTCGTTAGGTTCTATTACTTGTTTCATTTTATCACCTTTTTTAATCTGTAAGGAAAATGGCAGGCAACCCCTTTCGAGCTGCCTGCCGGCGGAATTTAACGATTAATCCTGAACGCAACCTAAATCCCAAGGTCCGCAAGATACATCATTTGACGAGCAAGAAGTTGCAATTACATCTTCCGATGCAAATTTGATCACTTCAAGCTCTACAGAAGTGTATTTCTCCATTCTTTTCACCTCTCTCTACTTCCTTACCAATGTATTCCAATGGTTTACAGATCGGCGTAGTTCACCTGAACCTGCTCACCATAGATTACCTCACCGTCAACAACCATGTAGGTTCTCACAGTT
>CAMMYU010000010.1:0-9370 GCA_946528545.1 uncultured Ruminococcus sp. | reverse complement strand
TGCGTCAGCAAGCCTGCGTCGAATTTAGGCAATCTGACGAAAATCTGGACGGCGCATCTGATGCACAGGGGTCGTGCGGTGTTGCCTATAGAATTGAAAGGGTGCAGGCAAAACTGCAGACCGCTGTCATAGTACAGCGGTTTTTTTCTTGTTGTAATATGTCAATAATTATATGTTGTTTTTATTCAGAGTTAGAACAATTTTACCAAATACGAAGAATTTGATAAAAATGCTTGACTTAAATGATATAAAATGATATAATAATATTTGATGTATTCTGACTGAGCGTTGGTTTTGTCGGAAAATTTATTGTAATGGAAGGTATAATATGGAAGGGCAGGAAATCTCATTACGCGACGTGTTTGGTCTGCTTATCAGTAAGCTGTGGATCATACTTCTTGCAGCGATAGTTGGCGGTGTTGGTGCATTTACAGTGTCAAAGTTTTTTATAGCACCTAAGTATTCATCGCACGTTTCAATGTATGTTAAGAATAACAGCGATGGTGAACAGCGTACAGTAGTTGATACACAGACCATTATGGCATCAAAATCACTTGTTACAACTTATATCCAGATCCTTAATGACGATATAGTTATGGATGAAGTCGGAAACAGACTCAGCGAGCTTTACGATAGATCTGAATTAAAGGAGTATTTCGCTTTTGATGATGATGACAGAATAACCGCAGACAGCATCAGAGGCTATTACACAATGGAAGCTGCTAACGAAACTGAGGTTCTGAAAATCTCAGCTACAACGAAGAATCCTAAGCTTTCGGCAAATCTGTGTAATATCATGGCAGATGTTGCTCCTGATTTCATTATCAGAGTTGTAGGTGCAGGTTCTGTTGAGAAAATCGGTGACGCCAAGGTTTATTATAACAAGGTATCTCCGAGTGTTTCAAGATATACAATGCTTGGTTTTATTGCAGGCGGTGCTATAGCAGTTGCGGTTATACTTCTTATCAATGCATTTGATAATACTGTTAAGGAAGCTAATGAGCTTAATGTCAAGTATCAGAAGCCTATTATCGGTGAGATAATGACTATCGGCGGTAAATCCTCAAAGGATAAAGACAGCACAAGCAACGATAGAAAGAGAAGGCTTCTTATGGGTAACAACGACATTCCGTTCAATGTTGTTGAGAACTATAAGTCAATGAGAACAAACCTTATGTTCTCACTCTCCACTTATAAGAATAAGATACTTGCAATTTCTTCTGCTGACCCTTCAGAGGGTAAGTCGGTAACATCTGCTAATATGGCAACAACCCTTGCCGAGACCGAGAACAAGGTTCTCCTTATCGATGCCGATCTGAGAAAGCCTGTACAGCATAAGAACTTCAAGCTTAAAAATAAAGACGGCCTTTCAGCTGTCCTTTCAGGTGAGAAAACATTTGAGCAGTGCGTGTTCAGAGGTACTAAGGGCAACCTTGATATCCTGACAGCAGGAGTTATCCCTCCTAACCCATCAGAGCTTCTTGCATCAGATAATATGAAGGCTCTGCTTGATAAGGTTAAGGGAATATATGACTATGTCCTTATTGATGCGCCTCCGATACTGCCTGTAACTGACGTTCTTGGCCTTTCGGGAAGCATTGCCGGTGTTCTCGTAGTTGTAAGATACGGAAGAACAACCTTCAGTGAGATTGATGAGTGCTGTACAAAGCTTCAGCTTGCTAACTGCAATCTTATAGGATTTGTTCTTAATGACGTCAACAGGAAGCATTCGGGCACATAT
Source organism: uncultured Ruminococcus sp. (assembly GCA_946528545.1). GTDB lineage: Bacteria > Bacillota > Clostridia > Oscillospirales > Ruminococcaceae > Hominimerdicola. The sequence continues at coordinate 7,629 of CAMMYU010000010.1, read as the reverse complement.
TCATATAAGTACAAGTATAAGAATTATAGATATGATTATTCTTATAAGTACGCTGAAAGTGCTAAGCAGGCCAGAGCAGAAGAAGAATAAAACTGCACTTAAGGAGGCTTGATGCTCTGTGATTACAGATTACCACAGTCATATAGTTCCAGGCATTGATGACGGTTCTGAGAGCGTTGAAATGTCTCTGAATATGATAAAGATGATGAAACGGCAGGGCATAGAGAGGATTGTTGCTACACCTCATTTCTATGCGCACCGTCAGCATCATGGTGTTGAAGGCTACATAAAAAAGAGAAATGATGCTTTTTATTCGCTTCTTGCGGCTGATCCTGCTATCAAGAATATTCATCTTGGTGCAGAGGTAGCTATTGAGAAGGGAATAAGTGAGCTTGAGGGAATAGAAAATCTTGCAATATCGGGTACAAACCTTATTTTGCTGGAGCTTCCCTATGCGCCATACAGCGATTGGATGGGCGAAGAGGTTTATAATATTGCGTGTCAGTATGACCTGATGCCGATAATTGCTCATATTCATCGTTACTCTACATGGTATAGTAAGAGCAATATTGAAACTATGCTTGGTTTTGATGCGATATTCCAGTTTAATGCCGAGGCATTTGAGCATTTCGAGTCCAGACGCTTTGTATCAAAGGTCATTAATAAGGGTGTGCCGTTCTGCTTTGGTACTGATGCGCATAACCTTTCGGAAAGAAAGCCTAATTTTGATTCAATAATCAAAAAGGAAAAGCCCGGGAGCGGCTGGATCTCACAGTCGGATTCTATTCTTGATGAGTATACATTAGAGAAAGAGCCGCTGTTCTGACAGAAAGGATGATAATATGAAATTCAGACTTACCATAAAGAAAAAGATAGGAACTGCTGTCGGACAGGAGTTTACCGAAGCTGAGCCTGTTTCAACTCTTGGAGTTGACGGAAGCTTTGATGCTGATAATATAGGCTTTGCAAGACGTGACTGCAACACCTATATCAGAGAATGGGCTGATGCAAACTCAATGAAGCTCAGAACTCAGAAGGACTGGACAAAGAATATTAAGACAAAGCTTCTGGAAAAACAAGTCACAATGCAGAGTGCCCAAGGACCTCTTACCTTCGTATTTACGCTTGAACAGCTTTAATATCAGCCGACCTGTGAAAACAGGTCGGTTTTTTTGTGTAAGTACTTGAAAAATGTGAAAAAAAAGTATATAATAATAAAAGCGTTGAGTATTGCTCATTTTGAGTGTAAAACGGAGGAATATAATGAGTAATAATGCTGAAAATGCTTGTTTGCCTGAAAATGCCAAGCTTGCTTTCTCAAAAAGGGTGGGCTCGTTTCTGATCAGGCTTTTGATACTGAGTCTGTGCTTTGTTGTAACCTTTGTAATGGGGCTTGCAATGGTGCTGACTGTAGTAAACAGTGATATGATAGCTGACAGTATTATTGAAACCTTTGAGTTCAAGGGAATTACTGCTGCTGAAATCAATGCAGGTGAATCGGTAGATGCAGAGATAGCTTCAGCAATTAATAAAGAGCTTGAGGAGCGTTACAGAGTGACGCTCAATACAGAGCAGATGATAAGCGTAATGGAACAGCTTGATGTGTCAGGCTTTTTGCAGAATTATCTTGACAGATATACCGAGTATATAAAGGAAACAGGACATCTCCCTGAGATTGATATAAACGAGTATGTCGATATTATTGAAACCAATAAGGAACTGATTGAGTATATCACAGGCAAAAAGCTTGGAACTAGGTTTTATAAATACCAGAGTATTGTAGTAAAGAATGTAAACAGCTATAATAAAAAGGCTCAGCAATTCAATGATAGATATGACAGGTTTGCAGCCGTAGGAAAAATCCTTTCCAAGGATTATGTATCAGCAGCAGTCGGTATAGTATTCGGGCTGGTTTATGTGCTATACGCTTTTCTGAGATATAAGCGAGGCTATAAGCTGTACTCAACATTCAGAGTGTATACGGTAATGATGATATTAGCTTCACAGGTAATGATACTGTTCAGAAATCATATTATAAATGTATTCGTGAAACAGAATACTGTATCTGGTGCGGTACTGAATAAAATAATGCTTGAGATTTTTGATTATCCTGTCTATTTTTATATAGCGCTGGCAGTTATTTTTGCAGTTTTGTGGATACTGTTCGCACTTCCGTATTATAAGAGAGTGTTTAAGAAAAAAAGCTTCTCAGCACATTGAAAGAAGGAAAACAATGAAAACAATAAGCGGAAAGCCTGTTGTAGGTGCTATTGCTCATGGCACTATAGTGTTCTATCAGAGGAATGACCTTATAATCAGCAGACGTAAGGTCAGCGATACCACGCGTGAGCTTAACAGATATGAAAAGGCTAAGTCCGAGACAGAGCAGGAGCTCGACAGCTTTTACGAAGACGCTCTTGAACGGCTTGGTGAGGAGAACGCTCAGATATTTATTATTCATAAGATGATGCTTATGGATAATCAGTTCGACAGCCGTATCCAGAGCCTTATAACCGACAGCAGCTATAATGCAGAGTACGCTGTAGCAAGAGCTGCGATTGAGTTGACAAGAGTGCTCGCTAATAACGATTCTGATTATGTGCGTGAGAGAACAGCAGATGTCAGGGATATTTCCGAACGACTGATAAGGCACCTTCTGAATGCTCAGACAGGTGAGATAGAGCTGAAGGAAAACTCCATAATCTGTGCCGACAGCATTATGCCGTCAGAGGCTATGATGTTCGATAAAACGAAGATAGCTGCATTCTGTACAGCCTCAGGCGCTGAGAATTCACACGCATCTATACTGGCAAGAAGCATGGACCTTCCGTGTATTGTATGTATGGGTGATGAGCTTTGCGATGATCTCGACGGTAAGGAAGCCATTGTTGACGGCTATGAGGGTCTGCTGTATGTAGAGCCTGATGAAATAACTATCAGACGTGCTCAGGATCGTATCAAGGTAGAACAGAGAAAGCATGAAATGCTTACAAAGCTGATAGGTGAGCCTAATAAAACGATTGACGGCAGAAGTGTTAAGGTCTGCGCAAGTGTGTATGACCTTTCTGAGGTTGAGAGTGCTGTTTCAAACGATGCTGAGGGAATAGGTCTCTTCAGGAGTGAATCTTTGTATGTCGGTGAGCGTGTATTCCCCGATGAGGAGCTGCTGTTTTATAACTACAGAAGAGTGCTTGAGGATATGAACGGCAAGGAGGTAACACTGCTGACCTATGATATGAGCGCTGAAAAAACCGCAGATATCCTTAATATGAAAAAAGAGCCTAATCCTGCTCTTGGATACAGGTCGATAAGAGTGTGTCTTGAACAGCAGGAAATATTCAAAACGCAGATAAGAGCAATGCTCAGGGCATCTGTATACGGAAAGATGTCGCTGATACTGCCTCTGATTATAGATATCGGAGAATTTCGCCATGCAAGGGCTATTATCAATGATGTAAAAGAACAGCTTCGTGAAGAGGGAACAGCTTTCAGTGAGGATGTAAAAATAGGTGTAATGATCGAAACACCTGCTGCTGTAATGACCAGTGATCTTCTTGCAAAGGATGCAGATTTCTTCTGTATCGGAACAAATGATCTGGAGCAGTTTACTCTGGCACTTGATAAAAACAACTCCAAGTATGACAGAATAAGACCTGAGAACAGCACAGCACTTCTCAGAATGATAAAGCTTGTTTGTGATAATGCTCACAAAAACGGCATTGAGGTCGGTGTCTGCGGAGAAATGGCATCTGACCTGTCAATGACAGAGATATTGCTTCAGATGAACGTAGATATGCTGTCGGTTATCCCATCGAGAGTACTTTCGCTCCGAAAGGTTATCAGAGAGCTTGACCTGAGCGATCAGTCAAGGACTGAAAATCTGCTTTCGCAATGCTTGCAGACCCAATAAACCAAAATACCTGAGAGCTATAAAACTCTCAGGTATTTTTTATACAAATTCAAAGTCTATATTTCCTGCACTGACATTTGCGTTTACAACCTTTACACGGACAGGATCGCCGACGCTGTATTTTCTTCCGCTTCTTATGTCGGTCAGCGATATAAGGTAGTCAAGGTCATATTCGCCCTCAGGAAGTGTCTCGTTTCTGACAAGCCCCTCGCAGGTGTTTTCAAGAGCAACAAAAATACCCTGATTAACAACAGATACGATTCTTCCGTCAAACTCCTCTCCGATATGCTCAGACATAAATTCAGCCTTGTAGCAGTCCTCACAGTCACGTTCAGTCTGAATAGCCGTGAGCTCTGTTCTTGTAGCCTGATCTGCTGCGGCATAGACAAACTTGTTAAATCTGCTCTGGCAGTCAGCAACGCTTGTTCCCGAAAGCCGTTCGCTCATTATTCTGTGGATAGCAAGGTCAGGATAGCGCCTTATAGGTGATGTAAAGTGAGCATAGTCTGCAAGCGCCAGCCCGAAGTGCCCGACAGGCTCGGTTGAGTACCTTGCCTTAGACATACTTCTGAGGACAATATTGTTTATCATAGGGAAAATCTCGCTGCCCTTGGCTTTTTCAAGGATTTTAGCCATATCAGCAGGTGCAGGCCGTTCGCCGAACTTAAACGGTATACCAAGTTTAGTAAGCAGCTCTTTAAGCGTTTCGGTCTTTTCCTCACTTGGAACTTCATGAATACGGTAAACAAACGGCAGCGAATTTTCAATAGCAAACCTTGCGGCACATTCGTTTGCAACAAGCATAAAGTTTTCTATGAGCTCTTCGCTTTCTCCTCTCTGTTTAGGTTCAGCACCGACGCACTTGTCCTCAGCATTAATAATAAGCTTCGCTTCAACCGTTTCAAGCTGAGGTGCGCCCCTCTTCTTAACGTTCTTTGCAAGTATTCCTGCAAGCTTTTTCATAACAGGCAGCTGATCGAGAACATCTTTGTATTTCTCAGCCGCAGCCTTTGACTTATAGCCCTCAAGAAGTTCGTTTATTTCGCTGTAAACACCCTTTACTCTGGAGCGTATAATGGATTTAACAAACTTGTAAGAGCGTATAACTCCCTTACTGTCAAGCTGACAAAGACAGGAGAATGCCAGTCGGTCAACATTCGGATTCAGTGAGCATATCCCGTTTGAAAGCTCCTTCGGCAGCATCGGGATAACTCTGTTTGCGTAGTATACACTCGTGCCCCTGCGGAATGCCTCATTATCAAGTGCCGATTTAGGCAGCACATAGTGTGAAACATCGGCAATATGTACGCCGAGCAGGTATCCGTCATCATTTTTCTCAACGCTGATCGCGTCATCAATATCCTTGGTATCAGCGCCGTCGATAGTGAAAATAGGCTTGTCCCTTAGGTCCAGTCTGCCCTCTGCTTCTTCCTGAACACGGGACTCATTGTTTGCCTGTCTGGCTTCAAAAATGACCTCATTCGGGAACAGGGGAGTAAGCCCGTTTATCTCAAGAACACTCAGAGCGCATACAGCAGCCCTCTGTGAGCTTCCGAAGTTCGCAGCTATCTCACATAGGTGGTCACGGTGGCTCTCGCCTCTGTGTGTAATGTGAGCAAGTACCTTGTCGCCCTCATTAAGCTCTATATCCATTGGATTTGTAAACCTTATAGGCGTATTGGAGATAGAATCAGGCTTTACCATAAGGCCCTCATCGGTCATAGTGATCTCACCCGTAAATCGGCAGAAGTTCTCCTGCTCAATTCTGATAACTACACCCTCAGGAGACTCTCCGTGACTTTTTTTCAGCCTTACAAGGACAATATCTCCGGGCATTGCTCCCATGAGCTTCTTTCCCGGGATAAATATATCAGGGCTGTTGTCCTCGGGTTTAACAAATCCGAAGGTGCGCTGAAGCTTAACGACCTCAGCAAGCTTCAGGTCTTTTTCAAGGGAGATTTTGAAATTGCTTCCGTTCATGTAGACCTGACCGTTATCCATAAGTTTGTTAAGTGCCTCACGAAACTGTGATTTTGTATAGTTCTTTTTTCTGACCGCCTTCTGCAGATCCTTGAATGATACGTCTTTATTCTCTGCTTTTTTCAATCTTTCAAGTATAAGCTTTTCAGGTGATTGTTTTTTCTTATCCTTAGGCATTTTTCCACTCCATCTTAATTCATCATATTCTATTTGACTTCCTTATACAGTATATCACATATTTATGACGATTTCAACACTCTACATCATCAAGCTCATCGCTGTTTGAAAGTGTTACAGCAGTAATATCGCTGAAGCCTGCCGCTTTTATCTTTTCACGGTCAAAGCGTATAAGTATTTGACCCGCCTTGACAGTATCTCCTGCTTTTACAAAGCATTCAAAGCCATCACCGTTCATTTTTACAGTATCTATTCCAACATGAATAAGCACCTCCATGCCGTTTGATTCGAGGGCAACACCGTGATGAGTATCAGTTACATGGATAACAGTACCGTCAAAGGGAGCTACAGCCTTATCGTCATCGGGGCGGATACCCACACCCATTCCGAGTACACCCTGTGCAAAGGTCTCGTCAGGTATCTCTTCGAGGGGGATGACTTTTCCTTTTACAGGCTGGAGTACTGTTCCTGCTCTGCATTTTATGATCGTATTAGTCGGAACTTCTGTCACAGCTTCTTGTAAGCTGTCAGAGGTGTTCTCTTTAACAGATATATCCTTTTGTACCGAGCCTTTGACCTCAGCATTGAGTGCATCGGCTACAGCCTGAACATTCAGCCCGATGATGACCTGCAGACCTGTTTTGCCTATCTTCATAATCCCTTTTGAGCCTGCTGCCTTTATTTCTTTTTCGGATATTTTATTCATATCGGCTATTTCAAGCCTTAGTCTTGTGATGCAATTATCTATAAGTGTAAGGTTTTCCTTCCCTCCAAGAGCACTAAGCAGCCTTGGTATGTTCACTCCTGCAACAATGTCTGAACGGCTGTCAGCTGCACTGTCATCAGTGCTGTCCTCCGAGTCATCAAGCCCGGGAGTTTTAAGCTTGAACTTAGTGATAAGACCTCTGAACACAAAATAGAAAACTATGAATGCGGCAATTCCAAGCGGAATTATCATCCATGTTTTCTGGGCTGCAGGCAGTGAAGATGAGAAAATAAGGTCAGTCACACCGCCTGAAAAGGCAAAACCTGCACGGAAGCCAAGAACTGCAGCCGCATAAGTAAATATACCGTAGAGCAGTGAATAGATAACGTAGAGCACAGGTGCTGCAAACATGAATGCAAATTCAAAGGGCTCTGTTATACCGCATACGAAGGAGCATATAGCTCCCGAGATAAGAATGCTTCGTGCAAATTTTCTTTTCTTTTTTGGAGCACAGCGTATCATAGCAAGTGATGCAGCAGGCACACCGAACATCATACAAGGGAAGAATCCCGACATATAAATACCCAGCGACCATGAAACATCAGCTGATGTATGACCTGCCCAGAAATGGGTAACGTCGCCCAGACCTATCGTGTCAAACCAGAATACGTTATTGAGCGCATGGTGCAGACCGAAGGGAAGCAGCAGACGGTTCAGGAAGGCGTAAATTCCCGCACCAAGAGAGCCCATTGAGCTTATAGACTTTCCGATACGGACAAGTCCGCCGAAAAATACAGGCCAGATGAAAAAGAGCAGTGCCGCAGTAACCGTAGAAACAAATCCTGCGACTATGACG
>CAMMYU010000009.1:0-3587 GCA_946528545.1 uncultured Ruminococcus sp. | reverse complement strand
AGTTACCTGCTTCCGACCTATAAGGTAATTACGGAGCGAGAGGACTTTGCCGACAAGGTTAATATTTCTGTTCTTGTAAGAAAAGTTTACGCAGAGGATTTGAAGGCTCAGCTTGTTGATGCGTCAAATGGCAGTATAGAATTGTCGGAAACGACAGATCTGATAGCTGATTTCGGCAGCGATTTGTGACAGTATACAAAAAATTGAAAAGTGATGCGAAAAAAAAGGAGAATCAGAGGATTTTTGAGTATATATATACAGTGATGCGCAAATTATGTCTATGTTCCCGAAGGGGGGTGCTTTGATGCTGGTTAGAGAGCTGACCGAGCAGACGGAGAGGAATATTCTTTGCGAGAATGCTTGCTTGAGTGTGAATACAAAGGGCAGAGAAAGGCCTGAGGAGAAAGATGAGCTGAGAACTGATTTTCAGCGTGACCGTGACAGGATACTGCATTGTAATTCGTTTCGCAGGCTGAAGCATAAAACTCAGGTGTTTCTGTCGCCTGCGGGAGACCACTACAGAACAAGGCTCACCCATACCCTTGAGGTCAGCCAGATCGCGAGAACTATCGCAAGGGCTTTAAGGCTTAATGAGGACCTGACAGAAGCGATAGCACTCGGGCATGATCTCGGGCACACTCCGTTTGGCCATGCAGGGGAGAGAACGCTCAATGAGCTTGCTCCCGACGGCTTTCATCACTATGAGCAGAGCCTTCGGGTGGTCGATCTGATCGAGAAGGACGGTAAGGGGCTTAATCTTACATGGGAGGTCCGTGACGGTATACTCAAGCATACGAATATGAAAGCCGGGACCCGTGAGGGCTGTGTTGTCAGGACTGCCGATGTGATAGCTTACATAAATCACGATATTGATGATTCTATCAGGGCAGGCATACTGACCGAGAACGATATACCGAAAGACCTGAGGCAAACGCTTGGCTCATCAAAGTCGGAGAGGATAACCACGCTTGTGAAAGACGTTATAGCTCACGGCTCTGAGGAGATAGGAATGTCACCGGAGATAAAGGCGGCATTTGACGGGCTTCATAAGTTTATGTTTGAGAGCGTGTATTTCAATCCTGTATGCAAGTCCGAGGAGACAAAAGCCCGTGACATGATCATGAAGCTTTATGAGCACTACATTGATAATATAGAACAGCTCCCTGCCGAGTATTTAGACCTTGCCTACCGCTTCGGTGCGGACAGGGCAGTGTGCGATTATATCGCAGGAATGACTGACGGATTCGCCGTTGAGACCTTTAAGTCTCTGTTTATTCCGAAAAGCTGGGAGTATCTTTAAGGCAGAATTGAAAGGGTGTGACAAAACTGCCGTTACCCGTTGATTTTATAGAGCGTCTTAAAACTGCAAACCCTATTGATGAGGTCATGGGGGGCTATGTCAGTCTCAGACGTTCGGGCAGAGACTTTGTCTGTCTTTGTCCTTTTCATAATGAGAAAACACCATCGTGCTATATTCACCCCGATAAGGAGTACTTCCACTGCTTCGGCTGCGGAGCAGGCGGTGATGTGATAACCTTCACGATGAAATATAATAACCTTGACTATATGGAAGCGGTAAGGTTCTTGGCTGAGAGAGGCGGAATACCGATGCCCGAGGATACATTCTTCGGCGGGCAGCGGCAGGACACAAGAAAACGCCTTTATGAAATGAACAGAACTGCTGCTAAGTTCTTTTTTGAGCAGCTTAAATCGCCTGAGGGCAAAGCCTGCCTTTACTACCTTATGAGGGTGAGAAGGCTTTCTCAGGAAACGATAAAGAAATACAGAATGGGCTTTGCTCCGAACAGCTGGTCGGCTCTTAAACGGTATATGATGTCAGAGGGCTATACGGAGGAGGAGCTTATTCAGGGCTCGCTGATTTCCCCGTCAAAGGACAATTCAAAAAAGCCCTTTGATTTCTTTGTGAACAGGGCTATGTTTCCGTTTTATGATCTGTCGGGGCATATAGTGGGCTTCGGAGGGCGTGCCCTCAGCAATGATGACAAGAGAAAGTACCTCAATTCGAGGGAAACTCTTGTATATAATAAGGACCGCTATCTTTTCTCAATGAACTTTGCAAAGAATGCCTGCGTAAAAAACAGGCAGATACTTCTTTGCGAGGGCAACCTTGACGTTATCTCACTAAATCAGGCAGGCTTTGAGAATGCTGTAGCCTCCTGCGGAACTGCTCTGACACCTCAGCAGGTGAAGATAATTTCCAATTACGCCGACAGCGTTGTTATCTGCTATGACTCGGATGAGGCAGGTCAGAAGGCTACAAAGAGAGCAATTAGGCTTATTTCCGAAACAGGGCTTAAAACAACTGTCCTTCACATGGAGGGCGCTAAGGACCCCGATGAGTACATTAATAAGTTCGGAGTTGACCACTTCAACCACCTTATCCGTGAGTCTAAAGATGCGGTTACATACCGCCTTGATGAGTGTAAGTCAAAGGTCGATATGGACAGCGAGGAGGGCAAGTATGAGTATCTCAGAGAGAGCTGCAAGGTGCTTATGGAGCTGCCTTCGGCCGCACAGAGAGAGCTCTACTTTGCAAGGCTCGAAAAGGAGACAGGGCTTAACCGTACCTCTATCGAAAGTGAGCTCGACGGACTGAGACGACGTACCGTCAGAGCTGAAAGCAAGCGTGAATGGAACAGGATAGTCACAGGCACGAATGAGCGCCGTGACCCGATAAATCCCGAGGCTTTGCGTCACAAAAAGCAGGCAATGGCGGAAGAGGGCATAATTTACTACATTTACAAAAACCGTGATGCCTGCGAGTGGATCTCTGATAAGCTTCCTGCCGAGTCTTTTGTGACCGAGTTCAACAAACGGCTGTATCAGAGCCTTATCACAAAAATCAAAGCAGACCTTGATTCCTCGGTATCATCATTCAATGATGAATTTTCTCCCGATGAGGTGGGAAAGCTAACCGAGATGATAGATAAATGCGAACAGCTCGGCATTGATGAAGCAGTCATTGAGGATTACATAAATGTACTGCTTAGCTTCCATCAGGAAAAAGCCCCTGAAAGCGACAGCGATGATGACTTTATGAGCATGATCGACTCGCTCAGGAAAAAGAAGAAACATTAAGGCAACACCGCACAAAGCCTGCCTGACGGCTTGGCGGCGCATCTGCACCACCAGCTCTGGGCGGTATTGCATTAATTATACTGCATTTTCGCAGACAATATAACAGCTAAAGTATAAAAACGAAAGGAAAGTAAAAATATGGCTGATAAGAAAAATACGATCATGGAAAACCTGATCCAGCACGGAAAGCAGACAGGAAAGCTCAGTACCAAGGATCTTATTGATGCTCTTGAGAAGCTCGATTGCGATGCTGAGCAGCTTGACAGCTTCTATGAGGAGTTTGCTGCTGCCTGTGCAGCTAACAATATTGAGTATTCGGCAGACGATGACCTCAGTCTTGACGAAACTTACGACTACGATAATCCCGACGGCGACGGCAGTCAGGACGGAGTTGACATCTCTATCTCTACTGACGGTATCGCTATGGACGACCCTGTCAAGATATACCTTAAAGAGATCGGAACTGTAGAGCTTCTTTCATCTGAGGA
>CAMMYU010000008.1:0-4107 GCA_946528545.1 uncultured Ruminococcus sp. | reverse complement strand
TTTCTAATATCGGACTATCCATTTTATTCATTCCTTTTTAGTGAAGAGTGAAAAGTGAAGAGTGAATAATGAATAGTACAGAAACGCCCTGCGAAATACTATAAACTATTCACTATTCACTCTTCACTATTAACTAAGCCCTCGGCGCGATAGGCGACGAGGGCGTTTCTGGTGCGGGTAACAGGACTTGAACCTGCACGGTGTTGCCAATAGAACCTAAATCTATCGCGTCTGCCAATTCCGCCATACCCGCATATAACGGACTTTTTTAAGCCCGAATGTTATTTTATCACAAATGTACTCCTTTGTCAAGACCTGAAAAGAGAACGGCTTATCACCGTTCTCTTATAATTATTTCCAAAGTGATTCGTAACGTATTAGGTGACGCTTTAATTTGATTATATCGTAGGAGTTTATCTTGCTGTCGCCCCCGTCAACGTCTGCACACTGTCTGCTGTATCCTGACAAGGTGTTTGGAATAATCATATCTATCTTCATTGCAACTATGTCGATAGTATTTACATTGCCGTCAAGATTAGCATCTCCGACAGCATTGAGCTGTACATCAACAGGCTCTGTAGGTGCTTCCTTATAAATTGTTACTTCATATTCTCTGGGTATACAGTTGTCGGCTGAGAATGTAAGCAGATACCTTCCGTCGCTGAGCATTCCAACATTAAATGCCTGCTCGCTCAGGCTGAATGTTCTTGTCCTGTTGTAGCTGTCCAAAGGCTTTGCAGTCATTGTACATTCAGTATCCGCAAGCTCTTTCGGTACATTCAGCTCAACATCTTCGCTGTAAACATAATCATTCACTGATATTTCGGGAAGCTCAAAAACCGAGTAGAGCTTCTCAACACCTATATGGTCATCGTCACCGTCATCTGTCTCAATAAAAGTATCATAAGATTTTAAGAAATATCTTCTCCAGTACTCGTGATTATCATTGTCAACACTGCCGTTAAAGATAACATCATCAAAGGTGACATCAATGTAATACCATGCGTTCTCAAAGTATACAGCATTCCATGCGTGCGCAGGAGTTGTAGCCTTTACCGAATCAGCGATACCGAGTGAATTTGAAATCAGCATAAACGATTTAGCATAGCCGTCACAAACGCAGAGGTGATCTTTAAGACAGCCTATAATATTAGCTCTGTCAGCATCTTCCTTATCAACATCATACTTGGTGTTCTCAGCCAGAACATCATTGAGTGCCGCAAGCTTGAAAAATGTATTCTTTTTACTTGCGAGCATCTCGGCATAGCCTTCAACTTCGGACTTGATTGCCTCGTTTGCAATGCTTCTTGCCTCAGCACTTCTGTAGCTTGAATTTACAACAAAACGAAGCGTATACCTTCCTGCCAGCATTGATGTGGGATAGGACAGGCTGTAGCCGTCGATCCAGTAAAACTGAGGATTGTCATAAATAATAAGCTTGAACAGATCCATAACAATATCCTTGGTTATGGAGGCAGGCTCGATACCGTCATTCTTTGTATAAATGAGGGTCACATATTTATCAAGATCATCCTCGGATACAGTTGCCTCGGCAAGACCTTCGATAATATCCTCATAAAACGGGATAAATTCTTCACCGTACTTCTCGGCTATCTGCTCTCTTACATACTGAGAGCCGCCCATAGTAAAATTATATTCAAAGCTTTCCTCGGCAGTCTCCGATTCTGCATAAGCAGTCTGAGCTGCTTCAAAAGGCAGAGCAGCACCGCCTGCAAGCAAAACTAAGCTGAGCAGAAAGCCTGTAGCCTTTTTTATGATAGATTTGTACATATAAACACCTCCACGGACTAAAATGCACAAAACATTTAACATAATATCTAATAATACTGTATATAGTATACCATGAATTATTCGTTTTTTCAAGAGTTGAATTAGTTTCGTTTGATAAATTTATACATTTTTAACAATTCATACACGGATATATGTTAAAATAAAGAGGAAATTAAAGGAGGAGTACCCCGATGAGTGAAATAAGAGACGAAAGCCTCTGGGAGAGTGGAAAACGTAAGATCGACTGGGTCAGAAACAATATGTCTCTTCTCAGAAGCATTGAACAGGATTTTATAAAAGAGCAGCCCTTTAAGGGCGTCAGGGTGGCACTGTCCATTCACCTTGAGGCGAAAACTGCTTATCTTTGCAAGGTGCTTGCAGCAGGCGGAGCAGAGATGTTCATCACAGGCAGCAATCCCTTGTCAACGCAGGACGATGTAGCGGCAGCCCTTGTGCATGACGGGCTGAACGTGTTTGCATGGCACGCATCTACACCTGAGGAGTATCACCGTCATATTGCGGCTGTAGTAAGTGCAGCTCCGAACATTATCATAGATGACGGCGGCGACCTTGTTAATATGATACATAACGAGTACCCCGAGCTTATCCCGAACGTATACGGCGGCTGTGAGGAAACCACCACAGGCATAATCAGGCTTATTGCCATGAACAAGGCTAAGGAGCTTAAATTCCCGATGGTGCTTGTAAATAACGCAAGGTGCAAGTATCTGTTTGATAACCGCTACGGAACGGGACAGTCCGTATGGGACGGTATCAACAGAACAACTAACCTTATAGTTGCTGGCAAGAAGGTAGTAGTTGCGGGCTACGGCTGGTGCGGCAAGGGTGTTGCTATGAGAGCAAAGGGCCTCGGTGCTAAGGTGATAGTTACCGAGATTGACCCCGTAAAGGCAATAGAGGCAGTAATGGACGGCTTCAATGTAATGCCTATGGAGGAGGCAGCCAAAGAGGGCGACTTCTTCGTAACGGTAACAGGCTGTAAGGACGTTATCACCGAAAAATCCTTCAATAATATGAAAAGCGGAGCTATCCTCTGCAACGCAGGACATTTTGACTGTGAGGTAGATGTAGCAGGCCTTAAAAAGCTGGCTGTCGAGACCTTTGAAGCAAGAAACAACATTCAGGGCTACAGAATGGCAGACGGCAGAGAGCTTTTCGTTATCGGAGAGGGCAGGCTTGTAAACCTTGCAGCAGGCGACGGTCACCCTGCCGAGATCATGGATATGTCCTTTGCTATACAGGCGCTTTCTGCTGCTCATATAGTAAAGAACCATGAGGCTATGGCGAAAGAGGAAAGCAAGGTCTTCTACGTTCCCGAGGAGATAGATAACGAGGTCGCAGAGCGCAAGCTTCGCTTCTGGGGACTCAGTATAGACAAGCTCACCGATGAGCAGGAAAAGTATCTTAACAGCTGGCAGGTATAGCGGCTGTAACAATAGTTGAACGGAGGTCATTTTATGCAGAATATCCCTGTAGTAAAGCTCGGACTGGCGGCGGTTTCAAGAGACTGCTTTCCGATGTCGCTGTCCGAGAAGAGAAGAATAGCAGTCTGTCAGCAGTACCGTGAGAAGTACGGTGAGATCTATGAATGTCCGACAGTAATAGAGAGCGAAGCCGACATGATGAAGGCTCTCGATGAGATAAACGCAGAGGGCTGTAATGCACTGGTCGTATATCTTGGAAACTTCGGTCCCGAGAGCGCCGAGGTGCTTCTGGCTAAGAAATTTGACGGCCCTGTAATGTTTGCAGCAGCAGCCGAGGAGGACTGCGGCGGAGCACTCATCGACAACCGTGGAGACGCATACTGCGGTATGCTTAACGCAAGCTATAATCTTGCTCTGAGAAATGTAAGGGCATACATACCTCAGTACCCTGTCGGCACACCCGATGAGGTTGCTGACATGATAAATGAGTTCGTTCCCGTTGCAAGGGCAGTGCTCGGCTTTAATGACCTGAAGGTTATTTCCTTCGGTCCTCGCCCTCAGGATTTTCTTGCCTGCAACGCACCGATCAAGCAGCTTTACAATATGGGTATCGAGATAGAGGAGAACTCCGAGCTTGACCTGTTCGAGGCCTTCAACAAGCACGCCGATGACCCCCGTATCCCCGATACTATCGCAGATATGGAAAAGGAACTCGGTGACGGAAATAAAATGGCAGCAATACTTCCCAGACTTGCTCAGTATGAACTCACCCTCCTTGACTGGATAGAGGAGCACAAGGGCTCAAGAAAGTATGTTGCATTTGCAAACAAGTGCTGGCCTGCCTTCCAGACGCAGTTCGGCTTTGTGCCCT
>CAMMYU010000007.1:0-5417 GCA_946528545.1 uncultured Ruminococcus sp. | reverse complement strand
TTACCTGACAGCCTTGAAGAGGTACCTGACGGTATCGTTCAGAATTGTACAGCACTTACTACAGTTAATATCCCGAAAAACTGTAAAAAAATATGCAGCGGAGCACTTTTAGGCTGTACATCGCTCGGGTCGGTGACAATTCCTTCTACTGTTACAGAGATCTCAAACGGGGCTTTCAACGGCTGTACAGGATTAACTTCTATTAATCTTCCAAATTCGGTAACAGCTTTGGGAGATTTTGCTTTCTATAGCTGTACAGCTCTTAAAAAAGTGACCCTGCCTGATAATATCACAGCTATCCCCGAGAGCTGCTTCTGCGGCTGTGAATCTCTTTCCGATATCAATATGCCGAAGAAGCTCCGGTCTATCGACCATGACGCATTTGCGTTCTGCAATTCGCTCACAAGCGTTACTCTTCCCGATACTGTTACTATGGCACATATCAGTGCTTTCAATCTCTGTGATAATCTCACTAAGGTAGTATACCCGAGATCAGTAGTTGACTTCGGCGGTGAGGAGTTTGGTGCATTCCAGTCTGACGCTACCACCTATTACTGCTATAAGGACAGTGCTGCTCATAAATGCTTTGAAGAAAAAGGCGCACGCTATGCTTTCATTGGTGAAGGCAGAAAGAAGGGCGACATAAACGCTGACGGCAAGATAGATGTAGTCAACGACCTTATGGCAATTAAGCGTCATATGATCGGCTTGAAAAAGCTTACAGGCGAAGACTTTACAGTTATGGACGTTGACAGTAACGGCAAGATAGATACTCTCGACCTTATAGCTCTTAAAAGACATATGATAAACATTGAAAAGCTCTGGTGAGCTTTGAATATCTCAGAAACGACACTGATTTCGGTGTCGTTTTTCTGTTTTACTAAAAAATGTTATATGATTTTTGTAAAACTTGCAAATCACGTCTTTACAATCGGCGGATTTTGTGATATAATAAATTCGTATGTAAAAACTGCGGAGAGCTAAGCCCTTCGCATATTCCACTTGAAAGGAAAGATCAGATTTATGAAAAAGCTAATGCTTGGAAATGAAGCCTTCGCCAGAGGGCTTTACGAGGCGGGCTGTAAGATCGTCTCGTCTTATCCCGGCACACCCTCGACAGAGATCACCGAGGAGATCGCAAAGTATGATGAGGTATACGCTGAGTGGGCACCGAATGAGAAGGTAGCAATGGAGGTAGCACTCGGTGCATCTATAGGCGGAGCAAGATCGTTCTGCGCTATGAAGCACGTTGGTCTGAACGTTGCTGCCGACCCTCTTTACACCGCAGGCTATACAGGCGTTACCGCAGGTATGGTAGTTGCCGTTGCCGATGACCCGGGTATGCACTCCTCCCAGAATGAGCAGGATTCACGTCATCATGCTATCGCATCGAAGTGCCTGATGATAGAGCCTTCTGATTCGGGCGAGTGCAAGGAGTTTGCAAAGGCAGCCTATGAGCTGTCGGAGAAGTTTGATTCACCTGTAATTGTTCGTCTGTCCACAAGGGTTTCACACTCTCAGTCGGCAGTTGAGCTCTGCGACAGGGAAGAGAAGGACTTGGTACCCTATGAGAAAAACGCAGGCAAATATGTAATGATGCCCGGAAATGCTATCAAGCGTCACCCCGTAGTTGAGGATAAGCTTGCAGCAGCTGCCGAGTACGCAGAGACCTCGCCGCTAAATAAGCTTGAGATAAATGATACCTCCATAGGCATCATTACCTCGGGTATTTCCTATCAGTATGCTAAAGAGGCTCTTGGCACAAAGGCTTCTTACTTAAAGCTCGGCTGGGTTAATCCTATGCCTGTACAGATAATCAAAGACTTTGCAGAAAAGTGCGATAAGGTCTATGTTATCGAGGAGCTTGACGGCATCATCGAGAACCACTGTAACAGCATCGGCGTAAAAGTGATCGGTAAGGAGCTGTTCGGCTATATCGGTGAGATTTCACAGACTATAGTTTCCGAGAAGATCTTAGGCGTTAAGCCCGAGTATGAGACCTTCGACGAGCCCGTACCTGTAAGACCTCCTGTAATGTGTGCAGGATGTCCTCACAGAGGTCTGTTCTATTGCCTTTCTAAGCTTGGTGTTACCGTATCGGGAGATATCGGCTGCTACACCCTTGGTGCAACACCTCCGCTTTGCGCTATGGATACTACTATCTGCATGGGCGCATCTATCAGCGGACTGCATGGCTTCAACAAGGCAAGGGGCGCTGAAAGCGAGAAGAAGAGCGTTGCCGTTATCGGTGACTCTACCTTTATGCACAGCGGTATGACAGGCCTTGTGAACGTTGCTTATAACGCATCAAATACAACAGTCATCATTCTTGACAACTCCATCACAGGTATGACAGGCCATCAGCAGAACCCCACCACAGGAAAGAACCTCAAAGGCGACCCTGCTTATGCAGTTGACCTCGAAGCACTTTGCCATGCGCTCGGTATCAACAGCGTAAGAGTGGTAGACCCCTACCACATGGCTGAAACAGAGGCAGTCATCAGGGAAGAGCTGGCCAAGGAAGAGCCCAGCGTTATCATTTCAAGACGTCCCTGCGCTCTGCTCAAATACGTTAAGCATAAGCCTGCCCTCAAGGTTGATACCGACAAGTGCGTAGGCTGCAAGCAGTGCCTGAAGGTCGGATGTCCTGCTATCTCAATGAAGGACGGCAAGAGCGTTATCGACCATACCCAGTGCGTAGGCTGCGGCATCTGCACAGAGATGTGCAAGCTCAATGCTATCGTAGAGTAATATGTTCGGGGATAACATTATAGTGACTGTCCTTATCATCTGTCCGTTCCTCATTGTTGCGGCAGTAACTCTTCCGATAATACTTTTCAGGTATTTAAGAGGAGATTTCAGAGATAAGGATAAAGACAAACAAACTAATGATAATTCTGAGGTGAATAAATAAATGGAAACAAGATCAATCATGATAGTGGGCGTCGGCGGACAGGGTTCGCTGCTTGCCTCACGTATAATCGGTAATGTTCTGCTCTCGCAGAACTTTGATGTAAAGGTCTCAGAGGTACACGGCATGAGTCAGAGAGGCGGCTCTGTAGTTACATACGTAAAATACGGCGACGACGTGGCATCTCCCGTAGTTGAAAAGGGTGAGGCAGATATCATCATCAGCTTTGAACAGCTCGAAGCTGCAAGATATGTACAGTACCTTAAAAAGGGCGGCCATATAGTTACATCTACTCAGCAGATAGACCCCATGCCTGTTATCACAGGGGCTGCAAAGTACCCCGAGGACATTATCCCGAAGCTTAAAGCAAAGGGTGTAGATGTTATCGCAGTAGATGCCCTTACACTTGCCGAGCAGGCAGGAACATCAAAGGCATCGAACGTTGTCCTTATGGGCGTTGTTTCAACTAAGATGCAGTTCGATGAAGACGTTTGGCAGAAGGCACTTGAACAGTGCGTACCGCCAAAGTTCTTAGAGCTTAATAAAAAAGCATTTGCTCTCGGAAGGGAAGCAGCCGCTGAATGATAGTATAAGGCTAAGCCTTATACAGACGGTACGCCGTCAATTTTCCCCATTACACAAGGAGGTGTATGTTCCGATGGCAAAGTATTGGAACGAAAAAGTTGAATGTATGTCCCGAGAGGACATGAAGAAGCTTCAGGATGAGAAGCTTGTCAAGCAGGTAAGACACGTCTGGGACAATGTGCCTTACTACAAAAAGCTTATGGAAGAAAAGGGTGTTACCCCCGATGACATCAAGTCTATTGATGATCTACATAAGCTGCCGTTCCTTAAAAAAGACGATCTGCGTGAGTGCTACCCCTATGGTCTGCTTGGCGCACCGCTTAAGGACTGCGTAAGGATACAGTCTACCAGCGGAACAACAGGCAAGAGAGTTGTAGCCTTTTATACACAGAATGATATAGACCTCTGGGAGGACTGCTGCGCCAGAGCTATCACAGCAGCAGGCGGTACAAATGAAGACGTTGTTCAGGTAGCTTACGGCTACGGCCTGTTCACAGGAGGAGCAGGAATTCACGGCGGCTCTCATAAGGTTGGTTGTCTGACACTTCCTATGTCCTCGGGCAATACCGAAAGACAGATACAGTTCATGAGAGACTTAAACGCAACAATCCTTTGCTGCACACCGTCTTATGCCGCATACATAGGCGAGACACTCAAGGAAATGGGTCTTACCCCGAATGATATAAACCTCAAAGCAGGTATCTTCGGCGCAGAGCCCTGGACAGAGGAAATGCGTCAGGAGATCGAAAAGAGCCTTGGCATAAAGGCTTACGATATTTTCGGCCTTACCGAGATAAGCGGTCCGGGAGTTTCGTTTGAGTGCTCCGAACAGAATGGTATGCACATAAATGAAGACCACTTCATAGCTGAGATAATTAACCCCGAGACAGGAGAGGTTCTCCCCGAGGGCTCAAAGGGTGAACTCGTATTCACAAGCCTTGATAAGGAAGCATTCCCTCTTCTCAGATACAGAACAAGAGATATCTGCGTTCTTTCAAGAGCAAAGTGCTCCTGCGGAAGAACTCTCGTTAAGATGACAAAGCCTATGGGCAGAAGCGACGATATGCTCATAATCAAGGGCGTAAATGTATTCCCGAGCCAGATCGAGACCGTTCTTCTCAAGGACTTCAATGCAACTCCTAACTATCAGATCGTAGTTGACAGGGTCGGCAATACCGATACGTTTGAGATCAAGGTAGAGCTTTCTGACGAAATGCATACTGATACTATCAGATCCGTTGAGATGCTGGAGAAAAAGCTTAGCGCCGATATTCATCAGATACTCGGCATAAGAGCAAAAATCACACTCTGCGAGCCAAAGTCTAT
Source organism: uncultured Ruminococcus sp. (assembly GCA_946528545.1). Taxonomy (GTDB): domain Bacteria; phylum Bacillota; class Clostridia; order Oscillospirales; family Ruminococcaceae; genus Hominimerdicola. Next base: position 595 of record CAMMYU010000007.1, on the reverse strand, counting down.
CCCACGTTCAGAGGGCAAGGCCGTGAGAGTAATCGACAAGAGAAAAGTTTATAACGCATAAGGAGGGGAGCAGAATGACAGTAAAACAGCTTTCTGTTTTTGCAGAAAACAGACCAGGAAGACTTTCAGCAATCACAGGCTTCATAGCTGAGGCAGGAATAAACATCAGAGCTATCTCGGTAGCAGATACTAAAGACTTCGGCATAATGAGAATAATCGTTGACGATACCGAAAAGGCTCTCAAGGTTCTCAAAGCCAATAACTGCTCCGTGACCCAGTCGAATGTAATTGCAGTTACCGCACAGGACACCCCCGGCGGAATGGCAAGCATTATGGAGACACTTTACAAGGATAACATCAGTGTTGAGTATATGTATTCGGCATTTATTAATCCTTCAAGAAATATTGCCTGCCTGATAGTCAGGGTGGACAATAATGATGCAGCTGTAGAGGCTCTTGAGGAAGCAGGCTTTAAGCTTGTATCGGAGCAGGAATTACTTGAATTTTAAGGCAACACCGCACGACCTCTGTGCATCAGATGCGCCGTCCAGATTTTCGTCAGATTGCCTAAATTCGACGCAGGCTTGCTGACGCA
>CAMMYU010000006.1:0-2965 GCA_946528545.1 uncultured Ruminococcus sp. | reverse complement strand
ACTTGCAGAGCGGTATCATCACGAGCAAAAGCGTGAGTCAGGCGAGCCGTATATAACACACCCTCTGGCTGTTGCATATATTCTCCTTGAGCTCGGTATGGATACCGATACCATTTGTGCAGCTCTTCTGCATGATGTTGTTGAGGACACTGACTGTACTCTTGATGAGATAAGGAAGAAATTCGGCGCAGATGTTGAGATGCTTGTAAACGGTGTTACAAAGCTCGGCAAGGTGGAGATATTCACCAAGGAAGAACAGAAAGCTGAGAATATCAGAAAAATCCTTCTTGCTATGAGCGAAGATATAAGAGTTATTATTATCAAGCTTGCTGACAGACTTCATAATATGAGAACTCTTAACTATTGCCGTGAGCAGAAGCGCAGAACTATTGCTCATGAAACCATGAATATATATGCGCCGATAGCTCACAGACTTGGAATACGTTCCATTAAAGACGAGTTTGAAGACCTTGCGTTTTTCTATCTTGATCCCTACGCTTATGCAGAGATTGATGAGCAGATGAAGCTCAGACGCAGTGCAAGGGAAGACCTTGTCGAAAGCATCAAACAGAAAATACATGACCGTCTTGCCTCTGATTTTGATCCTGTACCTGAAATTGAGGGCAGAGTAAAAAGTAACTATGGTATTTATAAGAAGGTCTACCGTGACGGCAAGGAAATTGATCAGATATATGACCGCTATGCTGTAAGAATCATTGTTAATACTGTTACGGAGTGCTATAATGTGCTGGGTATTATTCATGATATGTTCAGACCTATACCCAACAGATTTAAGGATTATATCTCAACTCCTAAAGCGAATATGTATCAGTCTCTTCACACAACCGTTATCGGTCGTGAGGGTATACCATTTGAGGTACAGATAAGAACGCAGGAAATGCACAGAACGGCTGAATACGGAATTGCTGCTCACTGGAAGTATAAAGAGGGGATTAACAGCAATTCCAAGGACGATCGCAGGCTTGCATGGATAAGGCAGATAATTGAATCTCAGCAGGGCTCAAACGACGTTGAAGAAATAGTTCGTGCAATAAAGAACGATCTTGCTCCGGAAGATGTTTTCGCATTCACTCCAAAGGGCGATATGATCACTCTTCCTGTAGGTGCAACAGTTATTGATTTTGCCTATGCAATTCATACTGAGGTCGGCCACAGAATGTCGGGCGCTAAAGTAGACAAGAAGATGGTTTCCTATGATTATCAGATAAAGACAGGTGAAATCATTGAGATACTGACCTATAATACCGAGGGGCATGGACCGAGCCGTTCGTGGCTCAATATTGCAAAGACTAATGAAGCAAAGTCTAAGATACGCTCATGGTTTAAGAAAGAACGCCGTGAAGAGAATATTTTTGAGGGCAGAACTGCTCTTGAAAGAGAATTCAGAAGAAATAATATGCGTGTTCCCGAGGAGGAGCTTGAAAGTTTCCTGAAGCTTGATATGCATAGACATAGCTGTGAAACGCTTGATGATTTCTTTGCAGCCATCGGCTATGGCGGAGTAGTTCTTTCAAAGGTAATGCAGAGGCTTAAAACTGAGTACAATAAAAAATACGGTGAAAAGCCTGTTGTTGAGCCTTTAGCCCCCGAAGAGACAAAGTCATCAAAGAATTCATCAGGTGTTATTGTTGACGGTATCGACAACTGCGTTATTAAATTTGCTCAGTGCTGTAATCCGCTGCCCGGTGACGATATTATCGGCTTTATTACACGAGGTCACGGTATATCTATTCATAAGAAAGATTGCATTAATTATCTTAGCCAGAAGGATAACGAGGAGAACGCTCCGAGGTGGATAAAGGTTGATTGGGAGACCACCGAAGGCAAATCGGGCTATTTTAAGTGTACACTTGATATTATTGCTGTTGACAGAATAGGTCTGCTTGCTGATGTTTCTTCTGCACTTGCGATGATTAATATTTATATCTATGAATCGGTTTCGAGAGAGCTTAAAAACGGCAATGCAATGCTATCTGTTACTGTAAGTATTGCAGGTATGGAACAGCTTAACCGTGTAATTACAAAATTACAGAAGATCAAGAATGTTATATCCGTTGAAAGAAGCGGAAAGTGAGGTAATATATGAAAATCTATCAGCTTAAACCGCTAAGTATCTGTGATACCAACAGCTATATTGTCGCTAGTGAACAAAATAATGCCGTACTGATTGACGCTCCTGATGACGCAGATTATATACTCGATCAGCTTGATATATTCGGACTTACACTTAAAAAGATATTTCTTACACATGGTCATTTTGACCATATAGGTGCAGTGGCAGATCTTGTCAGAGAAACTGGGTGCGAGGTTTATATACATCCGCTTGACAAAAACAAGCTTACTGATAATGATGAAATGCTTTCAAGCTTTTTCAGAGCTAAGGGAATTAAAGCATATACAGGCGAAGTAACTCTCTTTACAGAAAATGATATCCTGACGCTTGATGAACTTGAATTCGATGTTCTTGAGACACCCGGTCACACAAGGGGCTCTGTGTGTTTCATTTGCGGTAATGTAATGTTTACAGGAGATACTCTGTTTGCCAGAAGCATCGGCAGAACAGATATGCCTGACGGTGATATAGACGCTATGATGAAATCCCTTGTTAAAATTGCAGACCTTGGCGGAAATCTGACCGTATATCCGGGCCACATGACACCTACAACACTAGATGACGAACGAAAGTATAATTATTATTTACGGCAGGCAATGAGGGCTCAGGAATGACACTTATATTCAGCGCAAATGATTATAAATATGAGCTGGAAGGGATAATGAAGCTGTTTATCCCTGCCAGCTTATTTACTCATATCTATAGTGATAAAATAGAAACCGATGATGACTTTGTATTCGCAAGAGAAAGAAAATTCAATAATTATACACTTCTTTATGTGATTGCATCATACAAAGGCAAATGCCTGCACAAAAGTCATATTATCAGGCC
>CAMMYU010000005.1:0-6445 GCA_946528545.1 uncultured Ruminococcus sp. | reverse complement strand
TTTAATGACCTTTACTTGTCCTTATCGTTTTCGTCTATTATTTCAAAAACATAGAGTGGGTACAGGAATTCTTCTTTCGTATCGTCTGTAACCCAGTACATACCATGTTCTATCCAATCGCTTACATATATTTTGCCGTATGTTAATGGGAACAGTGGATTATTACCGATATATCGCAGTTTTCGATTGTTAATGTATTGGTTTTTCACGGTTTGAAAACGATACCTCCTACCGCAGCCATAGCACACAAATGTAACGAACGTAGTCAATGGTGCATCGCTATAAACATGGATCAAATCGGAGCCGCAAAACATACATCTTCCGGGAGTTCCAGTTTTCAAATACTCTTTCATACTCTTGATCCACGGATCTCTTTTCCTGCGCTCATTATACCAAGTGATATCTGCTCTTTCATTAGGTTCAAAACCGATTCCATTTGCACATTCTCTTCTGAATTCATAAAGGTAAGTGTCAACTGAAAAAGGCAATCCATTGGGGTACGCATCACAAGTACACCGCCACCCGTCTTTCAATTTGGAATGATGATGCTTACAGAAATAACTGCAAAATTCAACACAGATACTTTTACTCATTAGGATCACCCATTATAAATTTCGGCAAAATACTTATTTGTTTCAGCTGCATTGCTGACAGAAATAATGCTTAAGTATTATTATACCTAAATCTCACCCTTTGTCAACCCGCCCCCAAATATGTCTTGTTCCTTAATTCTCAGTCCGAATCTTGCTTTTCGGGACGAAGTGTGGTATCCTTGTGGTGCTGAAGTGGAAAAATGACCGGAAACGGAGGTAAATATGAAAGAAGGTCAACACGGTAATATCACAGGCAATTTACAGATCAAGAACGGCAAGTATTATGTGCTCGTCAACCTTTACGATTACACGGGAAAGCGCACGATAAAATGGGTCGCACTCGGTCTGGACAGAAAATGCGGAAAGAAGCTCGCCCGGGCGCGGATGAACGAAGTGCTCGACGAATATAACCGCAGTCAGGAACGGCTGATGCGTGCCGTCAGCAAGAAAAAGCACCCCGAACTATTCATCAGCGAAAGGGACAGAGTGCAATCGCAGCCGATCACGGAGTATCTCCGCGATTGGGTCATCAGCTCGAAGAACAGGCTCCAGGCTTCCACCTATGACGGCTATCTGAAAATGATTAACGGACGCATTACGGTATTTTTCGGAAAGAGAAATATAACGGTCGGCGACCTTGCAGGCGAGGATCTCAACGAGTTCTATGACTACCTTGACAAAGAGGGTCTGTGCGGGACATCTGTCCAACGCTATCACGGAATTATCCATGCGGCGCTCAGATATGCGATCAAGCACGAGTACATCGACGACGACCCCTGCACTCACTGCGACCGCCCGAAAAGAGAAAACTACCGCGCTTCGTTTTACAGCGATGACAAGGTCAGAACGCTGCTTGCCGCTGCAAAGAATTCCACAATCTACATACCCGTCCTGCTATCGGCATACTACGGGCTGAGAAGAAGCGAGGCGCTCGGCGTAAGGTGGAGCAGCATCGACTTCAGAACAAAAACTCTGTCTGTCTCACATAAGGTCGTCGAGGCAAATATCAACGGACGCTATCAGCCGAAAGGCTACGATAAGCTGAAAAACAAGTCAAGCAACCGTATGCTGCCGCTTATCCCCGAGGTAGAGAGAGTGCTTCTCACCCATAAAGAGCATCAGGCCGAAAATATGAGATCCTTCGGCGAAGCCTACGATCACAGCTTTGACGGTTATGTATGCACCGACGAGCTCGGAAGGCTCATAAGCCCGAACTACCTGTCAAGATCATTCGTCAAGCTGTTAAGACAGAACGGACTGCGGCATATCCGATTTCACGATCTCCGCCACACCTGCGCCAGCCTGCTCTTACAGAATGGGATCCCCATGAAAGCGATACAGGAATGGCTCGGCCACTCGACCTTTGAGGTCACTGTCAACACCCCAAAAGGACACATCCCACCAACCGCAGCCATATTCGATATAGCATTAAAGGTTCAGCGACAAATATAGCCGCTGAACCTTTTTATTGTTAATCACACATATATTATTTTGAATTACTATTAAATAATAAATTTCACCTTATTTAAACCAGTATATCCCATTGATACTTGTGTAAAAATTCATAAGTATCATTAACCCATTTAGCTGTCCGCTTAAAGCATATAAGCCTAATAATGATATAGCAGAAATAATATCGTTCTTCACAAATCTTGAAACAACAAACAGCAAGACAGAAAATAAAATACAGCCAAGTATTTTTATAGGGACAGACAAATATAGTGCACTCCTTAAGGATATACCGTATTTACACTCCTCAAAACCGCCATAGCTGCAAATGGGTGCAGATATGTCGCCCAGGTCTCGGCTATATATTATTATAAGCTCACACAAGCCAAACAATAGAGCTATTACCGAAGCAGAAATAATAGCAATGATAAGCTTTATGCGCAGTATATTGCGCTTTCCACTATAGGTCGTGAACATTATGCTCTCCATACCGCATTTATAGTCGGAAAGCGAGAGCCTTAGTGTGATTACCGTTACCGAAATAAGGCAAAGCAGCGTTCCAAGCTTTTTAAGATAGCCATTAATAAAATCTGTAAATTCAAGATCATATACAAGCTGCTGCCCGCTTTCAAGGCTCGTGTATCTGTCTATGACCGCTTCAAGCGCCTGAGCCTTGTGCTCTGCTGCGGTGATCTGTTCGCTTAAAAACATATACTCATCTACTGTGTAGGAGCTGCCACTTAAATCCTGCTGAGCTATCTTCTGCTGTTTTTCAAGCTCTGCACACATATCATTATAGGTCTGCTGCGAGTATTCTCCGCCATATTTTGATATATACATTTTGTAAAGCTCGGTGTCAAAAGTGTATTTGCTCAGGTCAGGTCTGATAACAGCACACAGCATTGCATACAGGCATATCAAAGCCGCTGTAAGAATAACAAGAGCCTTTGCACTACACAGCTTTTTTAATTCATATTTTATCATTTTCGTCACCGAAGGTATGCATATACAGGTCTTCAAGATAAGGCTCACACAGTACGGCGGCTTCGTGCGGCTTTGCCTCGCTTACACACCTGATACACGGCCTGCCGTTTCTGTTTACAAGGCTTGAGGTCGGGTGCTGTGCTATAAAAGCCTCTGTTTCGGAATCTGAAAGAGTTATCTCCCATACCTTGCCTTTAAGCGTATCTGTGAGCTCTGACACCTGCCCCTTTCCGATCAGCTCGCCGCTTTTTAAAAGCAGCACCTCATTTGCTATGGTTTCAATATCGGACACTATATGTGTACAGAAGATCACCGTCATTTGCGAGGACAGACGGCTTATCAGGTTACGAAAGCGCACCCTTTCCTTTGGGTCAAGTCCTGCTGTCGGCTCATCAAGTATCAGTATGGCAGGCTCCCCGATAAGAGCCTGAGCAAGCCCGAGCCTCTGCTTCATACCGCCCGAAAAGGACTTTATCCTTTTGTCCTTCTTATCCGTTAGATTTACCTCACCGAGCAGCTTTTCGCACTCAGCCTTAGCTTTGCCCTTTTTTAAGCCCTTAAGCTGCGCAATGTAGAGCATTAGCTGCTCTGCGGTAAAATCGGGATAAAAGCCCGGGTACTGCGGCATAAAACCGAGAAGCGAGCGAAAGCGCTCACCCATTTTAAGTGTGTCCTCTTCGCCGAATGTGATGCTGCCGGAGGTCGCAGGGATAAGGCCGGCAAGAATATTTATAAGGGTGGATTTTCCTGCACCGTTGGGGCCTAAAAGGGCATATATCCCATTATCGAGCGTGGCACTGAATTTTTTAAGTGCAGTATTTCGACCGTAGCTTTTGCAAAGATTGTGAAATTCAAGCGGCATTATGTGACCTCCTTTCACGGCAGTAAATGTTATAGCTAAGTGCAAATACACTTACAGTCAGAGTCAGTGTGAACAAAAGCGTAAGCACAAATGAAAACACGGGCACTCCAAATACATTAACGGTGTCATAGCCTGAAAGATAGCCGTTAAGATCAAGCAGACAAAACAGTCCGAGCTTTGAAAGTGTGTGCTCTGTTCCTTTAAATATTTTAGGGATATAGTAAAGGCCACCTGCCAGGCAGGCAGAAACACCCATGACTGCAAAGCTGTTTTTAAAAACTGTTGAAAGCAGAAAAATAAGTCCGACAGCTATCATAGCACTCAAAATCCTTACAACGCATAGCATCAATAGATATTCAAGTATATTCAGCCTAAACGGGCAATAATAAAACATTTCCATGCATTGCAGCGGAGCTGACAAAGCACTAAAGCTCAGCTCTCGCTTTTGCCATATACATATAAAAATGCTAAACGTAAAAACTACAGATATTAGGCAGACCAACACAAATGAAGCTGCAAGCTTTTGCCCGAAAAGCCTTGTCCTGCCGCCCTTGGTGGTATACAAAAGCTGATACATTCCGCATTCGTGTTCTCTTGCTATAACAGGGCTGACAAGCGAGATAGCGAAAAGCAGGAAGGCTATATTTATCTCGCTGAGAGAACACATCGACAGCCCGCTTTGTACAGCAATTGTATCAATAGGTTCAAACTCATATCGCACGTTGTAGCTGTTAAATGCTTTCTCATAATCTGCCTTGATATAGTCAGTAGGTGCGGCCTCGGCTCTTTCCCGTAGTGCCAAGACTGTATCTGTCATTTCGGCCTGATGTGCTTCAAAGCCTTGCATACTTGTGTTAACATCGGTATATGTCCCGCCCTTATCTACCCTCGCAGTAAAAAAGGCAATATAACCCACAAGGAGAAAAAGCAATATCAGGCTCTCCCTCCGCCAAAGCAGCTTTTTAAGCTCATATCTCATATCATTCACCGCCCCAAAGCTCATAGCTGTCATCGGCATAGATAAGCAGTCTGCCATTTATCTCATCTGTTGGGATAACGCTCAGTCCTTCTATCACTTCTGACTTACCGCTTTGAAGGTCAAAGGCACATACACCGCCCTGTTCATTACCGTAATAGAGCTTTTGACCGATTATCTTAAAGCCCATAGGCACAAAAGCACTTATCTCTTCCGTTATTCTATTATCGTCAGGAGAATAGGAGCAGATGTAATTTTCCGAAAAGAACCAGAGCTTGCCGTTATAGCCGTAATAGCTGTACGAGCTTGGAGAAGAGGTCACTCCGGCAGCTTCAAGTATCTTGTCATACAGCTTATTCTCCTTTAGAGAATATCTGCAAAAATCGGTACCCTGCATATAATAGATGCTGTCGTCCGTAAACGCAAATTCAATGCCGCTTCCGCAGTCAAATCGGCTTATCAGCTCAAAGCTGTTATCAAATACATACCCCGTCATACCGCTGTGAACAAAAAGCGTATTATCATTTATACGCTCTACACAGCTTATACCCGTTTCGATCCTGACATTTGTTCCCTGTTCGTCCTTTACGTTTATTTCAGCCGGAAACTCACAGACTTTTGTGTCCTTATCAGACATAACATCCCACTCATACAGCGAGAGCTTATCATCGGTTTTGTCATAATAATATAGGCTGTTATCTACTGCGAAATATGAGAGAAAGCTTGTTCTGTAAAGCCTTGAAAGAGGGCAGCTTGGCGAGGTGTGGCTGCATAGAGGTCTGCTGCAAACAGGGCGTATATCACCCGAATTAATATCCATTGAGTAAAACTCATTTGTCATACCGTCCTGAATGTCAAAATACACGTTCCTCTTATCGTAGAGCTTAGGGTAAATAACGCTTCTTGAACGGCTTGTTGTGCTTATGAGGCCTATCCCGCCGAGCATATTTTGCTCTTCTGCCATTGTATTGTCCGAGAACCTGCCAAATAATGCACAGCCGATAAGCACCGAAAGACACAAGGATACAGCAAGCCATAGCCTTCTCATTTTAATCCTCTGTGTAGAAAAGATGCTCATAGGATATTGCTCTGCCCTCGTCATTCAAATCAAATATACATACCGTCAGATGGGTATATTTTTCCGCAGCTTCAAGCACAGTAACAGGTATATCCAACGCATAGTCCTCCTGTTCTGCACTCACGGCTGCATATTCAAGGCCATTCCAAAGCTTAATTGGCCTGCCGTTTTCAAGCACCGTGAAAAGCAGATCGCGTTTTACTCCGTTGTCCTGAGCTTCATTTGAATTTACAAAATGAAAGCCTATCTCTGTGCCCGCTTTAACATAAGAGCAGCGTCTCTCTGATTCAAACCGCAGCTGCGCAAAGACATAGTTATTCGATCCTACCAGGGTGGAGCTGTCGCTGCTGTCAGTATATTTGATCTGCTCAGGGTAACGCTCAGCCGCTGTGAGCTTATCAGACAGCGTGGCTTCCGTATCCGAGATAAAACGCCTGCTTATCTGTATTGCCTGGCTATGCCCAGTCTGAGGGAAATATGCTGCCAGCATAACGGCTATTTCA
>CAMMYU010000004.1:0-4208 GCA_946528545.1 uncultured Ruminococcus sp. | reverse complement strand
TTACGAAAATGTATTTGATTTTAATCAGAGCCTTCTGTATATTCTGGCTGCAGGCTGTATGCTTATTATTCAGCCGCTTACAAAAATAATGATAGGTCAGGATTTCCAGAGCTGTGTAAAGTATTCTCCCATACTGATTTATTCAACTATTTTTTCATGCTTTACAACCTTCATGGGTTCAATTTATCTTGCCACAAAAGAAACTAAGAAATCCCTTTTTACCAGTCTTATTTCAGGCATTGTAAATGTCGGGCTTAATATGATACTTATCCCGACGATAAAGCTTTACGGTCCGCCTATTTCAACTGTAGCAGCATATATGACTGTATTTATCATCAGAACTTTCGATTCAAGAAAGCTTGTTCCTTTCAGGATCGACTTCGTTAAAATGATAATCAATAACGTCATAATTGCTGCAATGATGTTTATCTGCGTATTCCAGACAGACCTTATTCATCATTTATGGCTCTATGCAATAGTTTTTATACTGTTTTCAGCGGTGGTTGTACTTAATCTCAGGTCAATGTCTTCGCTGTTCTATAAATTCCTGCCGAAAACTATTGCGGACAAAGTGTCTGAGCTGTCAACAATTAAGCTTATACTGATATTTGTCGGTATGCTTGCCTTCGGCGGATTAGATATCCTTACAAAGGGCTATCTTGTTTATGCTGCTATCTTTGCAGGCTTCTGCTATGCTATATCAACAAGAAACAACAAACTCACACTGATTACTACACTCGCACTGCCGATTTCAATGATATTCAGACAAGGTATTCTTGCTCCGTTGATAATGCTGGCGGTACTTTGCACAATATCGGCATACTTTTATAAAACCAAAACTACTGCTATTGCTTGCGGTGCATCTGCATATCTGCTTCTGCTCTACGCATTTTTCTGGGTAACTGTATTTATCAGCTGCTTAGCTGTGATGTTCAGTGCATTTCTGTTCAGAAAGCAGATATTCAATCGAATCAACAAGTATGTTTATGGAAGTAAAAAATCTTCCGAAACGGAAGATGATATATAATATGGAGGTAACAGACAATGGCTGAACTTAAATTCACAATCACAGAACACATAGGTGTACTTTCCGAAAACGCAAAGGGCTGGACAAAAGAGCTCAACATGGTATCATGGAATGACAGAGATCCTAAGTATGATCTCAGAGAGTGGAGCCCAGACCATACAAGAATGGGCAAAGGCATTACCCTCACTCAGGAGGACATAGATGCATTGAGAGCGCTTCTTAACGGAGAAGAGCTTGAAGATGACATTGACGAATCCGCAATTCTGTGAATTATATCTTAAATTTTAACTAAAAGTAAAATTTTGTTAAACAGTTCAAATAACATCAAATGTTAATTACTTGTTTACATTTATTTGTTATAATGACTATTATCAGCTGGTGCGTATGATGTTTTTTTGACAATTCATATGTTTGGTTTAGTTCTTTTTCAGAATTAATAGTATTATGATCTTGCTGAATGAAAGAGACAAACGGAGGATTATAGCAAATGGAGCAACACGGTATTAGCAAACTTGATCTTAAAAGACGAAACAGGATGCAGGTTCTTAAAATTCTAAAACAGCGTGGACCAACATCAAGAATAGATATTGCAGGAACTCTGGAGCTTACACGAGCTGCAGTTACTATCATTACAAATGAAATGATAGAGCAGGGTATTATTGCCGAAATCGGTGAATACAAGCATGTAACTGAAAAAGCTCCCCGAGGCAGAAAGAAAATACTGATTGATATCAACAATCACTATAAATTCCCTATCGGCATTACTATTGAGGAAGACATAGTAAGTGTTGGTTTATCTACTCTGTCGGGTGATGTGCTTGACAAGAGAAATCTTTCGATCGACAAGAATACTGATTACTCAAAAATCAAGAGCTTCTGCGAGCAGTCTATCAAGGAGATTCTTTCAGATAACTGTCTTGATGTAAGTTCCATTCTCGGAATTGGATTCGGTATCTTCCCTACAATGTATTCACGGCTGAGAATTGATATTAAGGATGAAGCTCCTGACTTTTCAAAGCTTAAAGCCGAAATAAGGGAGCAGATTGATGTTCCGCTGGTTTTTGACAATTCTGTCAAAGGCACTGCTATGGCAAATATTGATTTTCTGAAGACAAAAGATGTCAACAGACTCAATATTGCTTTTTTGCAGTATGGCAATTCTTTCAACTTTGTTGTTACAAACCTTAATGAGCCTATTATTTCCTATGATAACAGAACAAACTTTGTTGATAAGATGATTATCAATCCTACAAACGGCAGAGTTTGTGCCTGCGGAAGAAAAGGCTGTGTTGAAAGTGAACTGACACCGTCTGCAATAAAGAGAAAGGTCAAAGAGGTCTATTCTGCCGAGAACACACCATATCTTTATGAAGTAAGTAAAGGCAACTTTATGAATGTTACCAGAGAGATGCTTTATACTGCCTATGATAAAGATGATTCGGGTGTAAAAGAAATACTTGATAATGAGATAATGTTTATAGCTGTTCTTATCAACAACCTGTATTTCTCAACCAACCCTCAGAAAATTGTGCTTCACAGATTTCCTATTCGTTCTGATGAGGATTTTGACAGACTGAAAGAAGCAATTTCACAGATTGCAGGCCCTATAGTTGCAGGCAAAGTTGACCGTTCTATTATTGACAACAGACATCGCTTCCTCTCAGGCTGTGCATTGGCTATCAGAGAACTCTTCTTTAACAAGGGCGGTTATGATACGCCGTCAAAGAAAAATAGTATTGAGAGCCCGGAATAATTCGGGCTCTTTTTTTGTTTCATGCGAAGTAATCATAGAAAATTCTTCAAATGATAATGATTTTGACAAATTCCCTTGATTTTTATTGAAAAGTATGATAAAATCATAGTATATGGTCAGTGACGACCTGAAATGAAAGGATAGAGGATCTATGTCCGTTATTTTTCGTAATTTTTTCGGTTTTGATCTTATCATTTTTATTTGTGCAGTTTTTACGGCTTATGTATATCACATGACTAAGCGCTCCGCTGACAGATTGTATAAAAAACTGCACCTGACAATTTTTGTTCCCGACAGGGCTGCATCAGGCGATGAAGCTGTAAAAGATGCTAAAAGCCTAAGCGAAACCAAAGTTGTTGCTATGAGAAATCATACAGGCCGTTTGTATTCTATCTTTGTGAACCTCACAGGAATATTTCCGCTGCTCGGAATTCTTGGAACTGTTATATCGCTGCTCGGTATGGTCAAGGATATGGATAACGTACAAGGCAACTTTTACGGTGCTTTGACATCAACCTTCTGGGGATTGGTTTTCGGAATTGTATTTAAGTTTCTTGACGGAATTGTTTCTGCGAAAATCGAAGATAATGAAAAGAATGTTCAGCTGTTTCTGGAAAGAAATGTTGCTAAAAAGGAGCAGTCTGCCGAACAGGCATACTCGGAGGTCTGAGCTATGAGCAAAAACAAAGGACTTGCCCTGGAGCTGACTTCTCTGCTTGATGTTATTATGATTATGCTGTTCTGGGTAATGACTAATTCTTCAAGCTCTGCTGCTAAGGCTGAAGAGAAAGCTGATCAGAAGGTTAAAAAAGCTCAGGCTAAGGTTGAATCAACCGAAAAAAAGCTTGATGAACAGGCTAAGGAATATGATGAAAAAATTGAGGAGCTTAAAGCTCAGGCATATGAACAGCAAAAAGCATTAAATGATGATGCTGCAAAAAATCAGCAGGCAATTAATGATTACAAAGACGGTCTGCTGATAACACTTAATATCAAGAATGAAAATGGAACTGATAAGCTTACAGTATCCAGAGGAAATACTCAGGTGTCCGAATATAAAATATCAGACAAGCTTTATGACGAGCTTGACCTTGCACTGGCTTCAATGGGCATTAGTAATGATAATGCAGCGCTGGCTGCTGTAGTTTACGATGGCGATGCAGTACTGTATAATGATCTGTCCGTCGTAAGAGATACGGTTTCAAAGCTTTCACAATCACACAAAAGCATTTATTTTACTTACATAAACACATCGAAATAGAAAGGAATGGTCTTTATGAGCATACAAAATGATGTAGAAAAACTGATGAGAGATGATCTTGAAAATAAAGACAGAAAAGAAAAGAAAAAGAAGAAAAAAAGGCTTCTTTTCCTTATTATCATTCTTTTGCTGTTAGCTGCGCTCCTTGCTATACTCCAGTGGCTTGG
>CAMMYU010000003.1:0-3271 GCA_946528545.1 uncultured Ruminococcus sp. | reverse complement strand
AAGGCTGTTAGCTGATTTCTTTTCATTCTGAGGCTTCTCTTCCTGAGCATCAGATTTCTCGTTTGTATCAGGTTTCTTGGCTCCTATTGATTCAGCCATCTTTTTGAGCTTTTCAAGCTCCTGCTGTTTTTTCAGTTTTTCTTCTTCGCTTATCGCATCATCTCTGTGCTTTTCTGACAAGCTCATAGGAGCTTCAGGGATCTGCGGTGCATACTGCTTAGGCTCTCTGAACACAGGAACTCCGCCTTCTTTAAGGGTATTCTCTGTTTTGGAAAGCAGCTGAGCAGCTGAGGTTATTCTATCCAAGCCCTGATCTCTGAACTGTTCAAGTATAGTCTGAAGAGAAGATATCTGTTCTTTCATCATATACACTTCATTCAAAGCAACAGCTCTCAGGTTATTTGAAGCAGCGTCCATCTGCTCAGACTTATTCTGAGCCTCTGCGATAGTTTCAGCAGCTGTTCTTTCAGCTTCATAAATGACCTGTTCAGCCTCTATATTAGCGTCTTCTATAATATTTTCTGCAACTTTTTTAGCCTGTGCCTCTGTTTCAGCCGCTTTAGACTTAGCTGTGCCCTCAAGCATTGAAGCAGATTTCTGAGCTTCGATAAATACACTGCTGAGTGCCATTGCCTCATTATGAGACTGCAAAGCTGCAACCTTTGTATCAGCGGCTTTGAGCTTATCTTCAAGCTCAGCAATAGACTTTTTAAGTTCTTTAACTTCCTGTTCGTAATTACGATTTTCTTCCTCAGAGGCTTTAAGCTTTGTATTGAGGATGTCGTTCTGTACCTGCACCTGAGTCAATTTATTTCTTTCTCCGGTCATAACCGACTCATGAGCTTTTTCTTCACTTGTACCTTTTTTATATGCCTCAAGAAGAAGCTTAGTTTCTCTCAATTCATTTCTAAGATCATGCACCTGCGTATTGAGGTACTCCATTCTACGGATAACTCCGGCTTTATCGTAACCGCCAAAAGCCACAGTTTTGATAAATCTTGCTTCAGCCATTTATTCTTATCCTCCTTGACACACTTCTAAAAGCACCTTGTCTTACGCATGGGCATAGTGTGATATAATGAACATTTACATACAATTTATTATACACTAAAATCTAAGTATAGTCAATATAAAATATGTACAAAAAAGATCAGCTAATTATACAATCCAAACAAAACAAAAAGAAGATATATCCATTCAGAAAGGTTATAATGTGAATAAATAAAAAAATGCACCCAAATCATTGCAGGTGCATTTATTTTACCATTCGTCTTCGCTGTCTTTTATTAATTGTCTGACCTCTTCGTTATCGTAAAGTCCGAGGTCGAAAAGTTTATCAGCCTGTTTTTTTGTTACTCTTCCCTGATCAGTATAAACAAATTGCCCATGCTGACGCTCTGTGCCGTCCCACGAATCTATGATCTTCAGCCAGCCTCCCCTGTCCAGAGCAGTCTCCGGATATTTTGACATCGGGAAGAACTTCTTTGCAAGCATCTGAGCACATTTATTGTGACCGGTATAATTGCAGGAATATGTGTCACCCTCCGGAGACATCCATCCAAGCTTAAAATCCGGATCATTTTTAAAGTACATTTTTTCAAGCGGAAGCGGAACTTCGTTATCGCTCTCTATTACCTCAGTAAATCCCAAATCATTAGGACTGAACTTAAAATAACCGCCTTTGCCGTCGAAGACAACAGGCAATTGTTCTTCAGTAATTATATTTTCAAATCCGGTTCCTTCAAGTCCTTCCATAGTATCAGCATATTTATGATAAAAGTAGCCCGTTTTTGATTTGTATATTGCAAACTTCACCTTGTCGCCTCCATAATATCATTATGTATATTTTATCACGTTTCATACTGCCTGTCAATCCAAAATAAGAAAATAATATTATTTTGCATAAAAAAGCGGCTGCCCCGAAGGTCAGCCGTTTTGTGATCGTGATCAGATATTAACAACAGTATTTATCATGTTACCGCCGTTCATCTTAGCATTTCTCATTGCTGTATCAAGCTTAACAAGCAGTGAGTTTACGTTCAGACAATCGCCCGGGAGATAGTGGTAAACCGCACCGGAGCATGGGAGCTGAACTGCAAGGTTGAGAACCTCGTAAGGAGCTGTGATAACAGACTGGATATTCTGGATGATACCCATTGCCTGGCTCTCAGAGATCTCCTTATTAAATAAGAAGCAGAACTCATTACCTGTGATATTGTATATCTCAGCAACGCTTCCGAATTCATCTTTAAGTCTCTCAGCAACAGCTGCGAGGTACTCGTCACCGAAGTCGTAACCGTAAGTATCGTTGATACTTCTGAAGTTATCCATATCGAATACTGCAATATTGAATCTATCGGATTCAAGTCTATCGCTTACATCGTTATCAAGAGCATATCTGTTCTTCATACCTGTAAGAACGTTCATAACAGCAAGGTCACTTGCCTTCTGACGTGTAGTCTTGAGCTTAGCATCGACCTCAGCAAGGCTCTTTTCACGAGCTTCAAGTTCAAGTCTGCTCTTCTTAGCCATTTTTGCGATAATGAATACAGCTACCTCACCGAGTATAGCGACAATAAGCATCAGAAGCATCAGAACGTAAGAAAGGATAGTATTTCTCTTCATTTTCTCAGCAGTATCCTTATTAACGATAGTGATAAGGGCTGTGATCATTTCGTTCGCAGTAGCCTGAAGTGGGTAAATATCCTGTGTGTACAAAGCATCAGCACCGAACGGGAAAGCGTTCATTCCCTTTGGCTGATTAGTATTAGGGTCTATCTCATTATAGGCATCCCTGAACTCTGTAAGTCTTGTGTTATAGAATGTTACGATCTTAGCAACTTCAGCATATCTTTTCTCAGCTGCATCAGAGAGTCCCTCGATATCCTCAAAATCTGCCATCGCAGCTCTGATAGAACCGAAATTTCTCTGTATATCAATAACGTTAGCTGTAGGATCACCAATTCCACCTATAATTCGGAGAACGCTGCCGTTAACGGTCTGTAATCCAAAATTGATTCTGTTACAAGAGCTCATAGCACCTGATGTCTGCTTAGTTACCTGATTATTTTTATTAAATATAATATCAACAAGAGTCGCATTTATAATGTAAATTACTGCAAGAATAATAGCAGCCAAAACATATGGTCTTGAATGATTTATACCTTTTTCTTTACTATTTGCCATTTTTGTATCCCCCCACTTTATTCTTCATTTTCATCTGCAGGAAGCAGTGTACGAATGTATTCATCATTCATATTATCAGCTGTAA
>CAMMYU010000002.1:0-29774 GCA_946528545.1 uncultured Ruminococcus sp. | reverse complement strand
GGTGAGCATAGTGAGTGTACTCGAGGTACTGACTTTGATGTTACTTATCACGAATATTGTCGGGGTCATACTCGACAACTGCAATAAAAAGAAGTAGCCGCCCTAACACCACTAAGGACGGCTGCTTAAAGAACAGCTAGTTTAGGAGGTGGCCGCTTACTAGCGGTACGTTCCTCTTTATGGATATTATAGCATATATCACCGCTGTTGTCAAGGGATAACAGCGGTCTTTGTCTGCGTTTAGTACAAAAATGTCGGCGCTGCTTTGTGGGAAATATAAAAGTTTATTAAAAAACTTGACATATTTGCCGTTCTACTATAGAATAATTATTGAAAGCTTGGTTTTTTCTTTTTAAAGGAGGTATATTATGAGAAAACGTTTTTGTTCGCTTTTGTGCGCACTTACGCTTATGTTTACCCTGTTTGCATATCTGCCGCAGGTGGTGATAAAGGCAGGGGCGCTTTCGGGCGCAGGAACTAAAGCCAGCCCGTATATTGTAACTACATTTGATGAGCTGAATAGTATATTTAACCCCGAAAGCCATACATTTACAAAGGACACAGATATTTATATCAGACTTAGCAAAGACATAAGCCAAATAGATAATAACCCAATGATGTACTTTGAGCTTTATTCAAATTCTGCCAGCATTGTCAATTATCACCTTGACCTTGCAGGACATACCCTGTACAGAGAATCGGAATACTGCCGCTATCTGTTTATGATCTCATCGCAATCGTGCCTGACTGTAAATGACAGTGTCGGCGGCGGCAAGATAGAAACTAAGATACAGCCATACAATATGCACCCGAATACATTTTTGGTTATGGGCGGAGGAAATCTTGTAATAGAAAACGGAATATTTATATCAAATAACACAAAGACAGAGGGCTATGTTGAGGAATATATTGATTGTTACGGCGGAACTGTTACAATAAACGGCGGCACTTTTTATTCGTATTATCGCCCGATACATCAAAGCAGCGGTGATGTTATCATAAATGACGCAACGTTTTACGTTTACGGCACCCACCCCGAACGCACATATCCCGGCTTGGATTTTAGTGACAAAGCCTCAAAAGTTATGATATATAATTGTACCCTTATCGGCGTTGATGATGTTGTACATATATCAGCCCCCGAACTGATGACGGATATTTTACCTGAAAAATACACTTTAATGGCTGACGGAGAGGAAAAAGCAGTAACAGATTTTGAGACATATTCGGGCAAACCTACCAATATCTACGGCAGAGAGCTTATTATCAAATCGCCCGAAAAGATCGACAGAGTTGACCTGACCCTCACCGAGCCTGTGTCAGGGCAAGCCCCGAATAACACGGCGACAGTTACAAAGGGTGAGGCAAAGGTCACATTGGTACAATGGGTGGAAAACAATGTGCTTGCCGATACCTTTGAGGCAGGCAAGACCTACAATGCAAGGCTGGTGCTTTCGCCCCTTACGGGCTGCACCTTTACCAAGGACACAAAGGTATATTTCAACGGCAGGCAGGCAGAGGTATGGGCGCTGATGCCGATTTTCGGGGGATATAAAGGGAATGTCGTATATACCCTTGATTTTGACTGCAAGGGCGCCTCGGGCAGAAAGAAAGGCGACTACAACGGCGACGGCAAGATAGACGTGGTCAATGACCTTATGGCAATAAAGCGCCACATGATCGGCATTAAAAAGCTCACGGGAGAGGATCTCACCGTTATGGACGTTGACAGCAGCGGCAAGATAGACTCCCTTGACCTTATAGCCCTCAAAAGACACATGATAGGAGTTCAGAAGCTCTGGTGACTATGAGACTTGACAGATTTATTTCATCACAGATACCCGATATTTCACGAAAAGACGTTAAAAAGCTCTGCCTTAAAGGGCGCATAAGCGTAAACGGCGAAAGGGCAGGGCGCTCCGATATGCATATCGACGAGCATACCGACAGGGTGGCTCTTGACGGCACCGGGATAGCCTACAGAGAGCATATCTATATAATGCTCAATAAGCCTCAGGGGGTGGTATGCGCCACGAGGGACGGGCTCTCTCAGACGGTGCTTGAGCTTATTCCGCCCGAGCTTCGCAGACGGGGGCTTTTCCCCGCAGGCAGGCTCGATAAGGACACCGAGGGCTTTGTTCTCATCACCGATGACGGAGACCTTGCCCACAGAATGCTCTCACCCTCTCACCACGTTGAGAAGACATATTTCGTAAGGCTTGAAAAGCCTTGGGAGAGCTCATACGAAAAGACGTTTTCGGAGGGCTTTGAGGACGATGAGGGCGGCTGCTGGAGACCTGCACGCTTTGAGGGCTCGGAGAGTGAGCCTTTTGAGTGCAGACTGACCCTTACCGAGGGGCGCTATCATCAGGTGAAGAGAATGTTTGCTCAGCTTGGGAATAAAGTGGTGTTTCTTAAACGAATAAGTATCGGAGAAATGGTGCTTGACCCGACTTTGCCGACAGGCGGCTGTTTGGAGATACTGCACAAAGATGTTGATAAATTATTGGCATCGAAAACGTTGTAATTCCAATTTCTTCCAGTAAGAGTTGATTTTTCGTCAATCTTTATAAAGATATATGATAAAGTTTAGTAAAAAAAACTCTTGCGGGAATGGGAAGAATTTGTTATTATAGTAACATAGCTAATTGGGATATTAGTAAAATTACAAACAGGGAGGTTCTTATTAATGGCAAGTGTATCATTAAGAGAAATCTATAAGAAGTATGCGGGCGGAGTTATCGCCGTATCTGACTTCAACATCGAGATCAAGGACAAGGAGTTTATCATTCTGGTAGGTCCTTCAGGATGCGGTAAGTCAACTACACTGCGTATGATCGCAGGACTTGAGGAGATCTCCGAGGGTGAGCTTTACATAGGCGACCGTCTTGTAAATGATATTGCTCCTAAGGACAGAGATATTGCGATGGTTTTCCAGAACTACGCTCTGTATCCTCACATGACAGTTTTTGAGAACATGGCATTTGGTCTTAAGCTTAGAAAGGTTCCTAAGGACGAGATCGCAAGAAAGGTTGAGGAAGCTGCAAGGATCCTCGACATCGCACACCTGCTCGACAGAAAGCCGAAGGCTCTCTCCGGTGGACAGAGACAGAGAGTTGCGCTCGGACGTGCGATCGTTCGTGAGCCTCAGGTATTCCTTCTTGACGAGCCTCTTTCAAACCTCGACGCTAAGCTGAGAGCTCAGATGAGAACCGAGATCTCAAAGCTCCATAAGAAGCTGGGTACAACCTTTATCTACGTTACACATGACCAGACAGAGGCTATGACCATGGGTGATAGGATCGTTGTTATGAAGGACGGCTATATCCAGCAGATCGATACACCTACAAACCTTTATCAGAGCCCTGTAAACCAGTTCGTTGCAGGATTCATCGGCTCACCTCAGATGAACTTCATTGATGCTAAGCTTCTCAAGGAAGACGGCAAGTACATTGTAGAGTTCGGCTCTGAGGATACAAAGACAACAAGAGGCGTTAAGTATCAGGTAGTTGTACCTGAGAGCAAGGCTGATCCCGAGGCACTTGAGCCGCTGGTAGATCAGGAGGTAGTTCTCGGTGTAAGACCTGAGTGTATCCATGACGAGCCTGCATTCCTGGCTCAGGCTACAACAGGTGTTATCAATACAACTGTAGAAGTAACAGAAATGATGGGTGCTGAGACTTATCTGTACCTCAACTGCGAGGGAATTCAGCTGACAGCAAGAGTTTCTCCTCGTTCCGATGTTCGTCCTCAGGACGATATTCAGGTTGCTATCGATCCTAACAGGATCCACATCTTCGATAAGGAAACTGAGAAGACCGTACTTAACTAAGAAACCGATTACAGCCCTTCCGATAACGGAGGGGCTGTTTTTATACGGAGGGTATACTATGGATTTGAAAAGACTAGGAGCAGGGCTTTGTGCCGTTATTATGTGCGTGGCGCTCCTCGGTGGCTGCGGCGACAGCGGAAGCAGTTCTGTGAGTGAAAAAAGCAGTTCGGCTTCGTCAGCGGCATCGCAGGGAAGCGCTGAGAGCCGTGAGGAGATCAAGCCGCCCGAGACTGATGAGGAGTGGGAGCAGGCTATGTTCAAAAAGGCGCTTGTCAGCTACGGAAACGCAGGCCCTATGCAGAGGGTGATCGAGAAGGCTCAGAAGGGCGAGGAGGTAACTATCGCATACCTCGGCGGCTCTATCACTGAGGGCATATCGGCAGGCCCCGACCTTTGCTATGCAAAGCTGACATACGAGCATTTTGCCGAGAAGTACGGCACAGGCGACAACGTTAAGTTCGTGAACGCAGGCCTCAGCGGTACGCCCTCAAAGCTTGGGATACTCAGGCTGAACAGAGACGTTCTTGTGCATGAGCCCGACATCTGCTTTATCGAGTTTGCCGTGAACGACGGCAACGATCAGGATCATCAGAACGCCTATGAATCCATAGTGCAGACCCTTATCGGCAAGGGTATAGTGCCTGTGCTGCTGTTCTCGGTAACGGCTGAGGACTATTCCGCACAGGACTATATGAAGCAGATAGGAGAGGCCTATGACCTGCCGATGATCTCCTACTGTGATGCGCTGCGCTTCCTGTTTGAGAATAACAGAATGACGTGGGAGGATTTCTCGGACGATCAGTCTCACCCGAATGTTGAGGGTCATGCTCTGGTGGCTTCGATGATAAACTACTACTTCGACACAGTTGTTGATGCCGAGGATAAGGGCGAGCTTATGATACCCTTTGAGCCTGTGTTTGCACCCCGTGAGGTCAATGCGGGAATGTATGAGAATGACAGCCTTACCCCGACCTCTCTCGGAAGCTGGGTGGAGGGCTCAAAGATAGCAAGCTTCACAAACGGCTGGAAGCATGAATCCGACGCTGGAAACGAGCCTATAGTGTTTGAGTTTACCGATAAGAAGTTCCTCTACATGATCTACCGTGAGGTCAATAAGGGCAACTACGGAAAGATACACGTCAAGGTCACGGCAGACGGGGAGCTCTATAATGAGGTTGATATAGACCCGATAAGCCCGACAGGCTGGGGAAATGCTCAGGTTGTGAATATCGCTATGAAGCCTGCTCCCGTGAAGTATACTGTGGAGATATCTATGGCCGAGGGCGATGAGGAAACCTATTCCGAGGTGCTGGGCTTCGGGTATACAGAATAGAATACGCTGAGGCGCTGCCTTAATCGTTTTCGGCATAAAACAAGGCTCCTGCGTGGGATAATTCACGCAGGAGTGCTTTTGTTATGTGCAAAATGTATATTCTGTTCGGGCTGATTTGTGCAAAAGGGTAAAATTTCGGACTTATTCCCGGTAATTCTTGACTTGCATTTTATAATTGTGTTATAATATTGTTAATGATGTTCGGCGGACATTTTGCGCTCTGAAACGTTTACGTCAGAAGGCAGAGCTCTATATGTGGTGTCCGTATTTGTGCCAGAAATTCGGGAACGGAGGTTTGTTATGGAAAAACAGATTGACTACGGCAGTTATAAATCCTATAAGGAAACGGTCTCGACCCTGACCGGAAACCTGAAGGAACTGCTGTCGCTCAGTGAGGAGATCTCGCTCGTCAATACGGCTGAGTCTATCAAGGAGACACTTGAGAAAACTGCTGAGGAGCACTTTGAGGTTGCTATCGTTGGTGAGTTCAAGAGAGGAAAGAGTACTCTTATTAATGCTATGCTCGGTCAGGAGGTGCTTCCTGCCGATGTTCTGCCTGCGACTGCTACGCTCAACCGTGTAACCTACAGCGAGGAGCCCTATGTGCAGGTAGAGTACAAGAACGGCAACAGCGAGAGAGTTGATATAAACAAGCTTGAGGACTATGTAACAAAGCTTACTGCGGAGTCGGAGGAGAGAGCCGAGACCGTTAAGGAGGCTACGGTTTACTACGATACTGAGTTCTGCAAGAACAATGTTGATATTATCGACACTCCCGGTCTTAACGATGATGAGCAGATGACAAGCGTGACCCTGTCCATACTGCCGAAGATAGATGCGGCTGTTTTCGTTATCAGTGCGAACTCGCCGTTCTCGCAGTTTGAGAAGGAGTTCCTTGAGAAGAAAATGCTGACCTCCGATGTGGGAAGAATTATCTTCGTTGTAAACTGCTTCGGTACTTTCTCGCAGGCTGACGAGAATAAGATCGTCGAGACTGTAAGGGCTAGAATCGGCAAGTATGTTATGGAGAAGGCCAAGAAGGTCATGGGCGAGGACTCCAGAGAGTTTGCCGTTTACAAGAGAAAGATAGGCACTCCGAGAGTTATCGGCGTGTATGCTAAGCAGGCATTGACAGCTAAAACTCAGGGCGATAAGGAAATGCTTGAGAAGTCGAACTTCCCTGAGTTTGAAAATGCCCTTGAAACAATGCTTACCAAGGAGCGAGGCGTAATTGCCCTCCAGATACTTGCTAATAAGATCACAAACTCGGGCACCGAGATACTGCGTTCTGTTGTTATGCAGGAAAATGCCCTCATGATGGCGAACGATGAGTTTATGGAGAAGTACGATCAGGCTATCAAGGAGATAGACGAGATCAGAAATAAAAAGCGTCAGGAGTTTGTAAAGATCAATGACGCTGCGAATAACGTCTTCAATGACCTGCAGCCTGTCCTTGACAGCTACTGGACAAACATCGAGCAGACCGCTATGGACGTTATTGATAACTTCCAGATGTCCTCAGAGGATTTCAAGAAGGATCAGTTAAAGCTTATTACCGCAAAGCTTACCGAGAAGATCAAGGAAGGCATTGAGGCAAGAGCTCAGATAATCTGTGAGCAGATACAGAACAGCATTAACGTTGCCGTAAGCTGTGAGGCTGAAAGACTGCAGGAGTTCGAGGACGAGTTCTTCGAGTCCGTTGCAAGGATACAGCAGATGTTCACTATATCCGACAGAGTGGCTTCAAAGGGCGGTACTATTGATAAGATCATAGGCGTGGCTATAGGCTCTTACGGTGTGGGAGGACTGTTTCTCGGCTTCCGTGAGTCGGGCATAAAGGGTGCGCTGCTCGGCGGTGCTACAGGCTTTGCAGGCTTCTATGCTACATACTATACTGCGTTCTTCTTCGCAGGCTTTCTGGGTATTACCGCAACGCTGCCTGTTACACTGTTCCTTATGGCTGTGGCAGGTATTGCAGGTACGTTTACCTCGAACTTTGCTATTGATAAGATACTTGTTAAGGAGAAGATAGACAAGTATAAATCCAACTATAAAACTCAGGTGAAGAAGCAGTTCCACGAGATGAGACTGAACAACGACTTTACCGAGACTGTCCGCCGTCAGGTATTCTCAGCATTTGAAGGCCTGAAGGGCAAGATCGAAAACGAGACAGAGATCATCCTGCGTGACACTCAGGAAACTCTTGATAATCTTAATGACCTCAAGACAGAGAAGAGCAATATCTCGCAGAAGGAAATGGAGAGACTCCATGACATCGCCGAGACTGCAAGCAATATCGTTCAGGACGCTTACGCTGTAAGAAGAGTTCTGACAGAGGCTATGGAAAGCTGATAGAGGTCAGCATAAGGGGTACTATGCCCCGACATATTATCAAGTTTCTAAGGAGGACACGCAATGAGTGAAATATCATTGGCAAATGAAAACCCCCTTCTTCAGATAGACACAAGCTTTCGTACATATCTCAATGCGTATACGAGAAGCTATCAGAGTCATATAGTTGACGGAGCACTTGACTATGCCTTCGAGTCGGACTTTGCCGTAAGGCAGAAGATACTCGGTCTTACAGGTGCGGGAAAGCTTTTCAAGGCGGCAGGCGGTCAGGACGTTTCGGCAGAGGCTAAGGTCCTGTTTATGAAATGCAATCAGGTAGGACCGCTTAAATATCCCGAGATATATGACATTGTGAAAAAGTGCAGTGAACGGCTGGAGTTCGCTCTGCCGATCGTGTTTATCAGAGAAGACCTTGACAGGGCGCTGATCTACTCTATCGCCAGCGATATGATAGACCCGTGCATTGTTATTACTAAAAAGCTGGTGGAAACAAAGAGCACCGACGAGCTTACCTTCCTTATCGGAAGCGAGTGCGGAAGGCTTATGAATAACCACTGCGTATACAATATGGCATTTACCTATCTGAACTTCAATAAGCAGGTTTACAGACCTGCGGAGAGGTCATATAACCAGACCGTGAGCAAGCAGCTTTATGCGGCGCTCGTTCAGTGGGTGAACTATGCTGACATCACAGCCGACAGAGCAGGCATGATCTGCCTTGATAAGCCCGGAAGGTTTATCGAGATCATGTGCTCGGTCTATGCTGATGAGTATGTGGACTTTTACGGCAGGTCGCAGAATGAGCTGGATTCCTTTATGCTTCAGCAGAGGGCGGAGAGCGTTCACACTGTTGCTTCAAGAAGCCTGTCTACAGACCGCAGTCTCAGTGAGCTTGAAAGGCGTATACTTGCCTCGAATGAGTTCCTGCACTGCAGCACTCTCTATGAGTGGAGACGTGACCTTGACGGCTCGCAGGAGCACCTCGTTTCGGGTCAGATCTGTGATGTCCGCAGCAGCGTAATACTGGGAAACGGAGGGTCGCTTGATGGATAATTTAAGCAGGAACGTTTCCGAAGATATTAACGCTATCCGTGAAAAAATGAAGGCGCTCTATGAAGACCCGAAGATAGCAGAAATGCTCGGGGCTGACTTTATAGACGAATTGAAGGAATGGGATTCGGTAGTTGAGAAAAAATGCGAGGAGCCATTTACCCTCGTTATACTGGGTGAGTTCAAGAGAGGAAAGAGCACGATAATCAACGCTCTGCTCGGCAAGGAGCTTGCACCTATAAATGTAACTCCCGAGACCTATACTATAAATGAGATCTCCTTCGGCAACATTCAGACGGTTGAGGCTATACTTGAAAACGGCACAAGAGTGCCCCTCACGCTTGAGGATATAACAAGAGAACAGCTTGAGAAGAGAATGAAGCTCTTCCCAAGCCCGATAAGCTATGTTCAGATAAAGGATAATTCTCCGATACTTAAAGAGCTCAGGATAGTTGACACCCCGGGTCTCTCCGATCTGGAGTCGCTTGACAAGCAGGTAATGGACTACATCGTGAATGCAGACGCTATTATGTTTGCAGCATCGTGTCTGCTGCCGTTCTCGGAGACTGAGCAGATATTCTTAGCAAGCCATGTCAGACCGCAGCGCTTCGGTATGCTCTACATTCTGGTCAATATGATCGACGCTATGAATACTCAGAGAGATGTTGAGAAGATACTCAGACGTATCAGGAATATCTCCGAGAGGATAGTGCCTAATGCTATAGTTTACGGCATAAGCGCAAGAGATGAGCTCGGCCGCAAGACCGATAAAGAAAGACCTGTCGATAAGGGAACAAGAGAGTTCTATGAGACACAGTTCTTCCAGTTTGAGCTGTCGCTGCAGCGTGACATCATCATGCAGAAGGACGTTATCAGAAACAGGCGAGTGTTTACTATGCTTGACCAGATGTGCTCGGAGACAGCAGCTAAGCTCAATATTATCAGCGAGATGGCAGAGCTTGACAAGGCAAAGCTCGAGGAGCGCAGCCGTGACTTTGAGGAGCAGTGCAAGCAGCTTGAAGCTGCCCTCAATGAGAAGAAGCCGCAGCTTCACCTCTCTATTCTTGAAATGCAGCAGGAAGCTGAAAAGTGGATGTATGAGTTCTTCTCAAAGCTGCGTGCAAGCATTCTGGAATGCCGCGGACAGGACGAAGAGGGCAACGATATATTCAGCCCCGATGATATTGAGAAGTTCTTCTATTCGTTCCTTATGGAGAAGGTAGGAGAGGCATACAGAACCTGTATTGAGACGCACAGAGACAGGGTAGCTGAGCTTGTCGAGAAGATGAGCCGTGAGCTCGCAGCGGCACTCGGAATCGAGGATCTGTCGGCAGTGTCGAAGGCGCCGTCGGTTGAGAGGATCATGATGTCGCTCAATAAGAACGTTACAAGGTCTGTAATGGGTGTGAAGCTGTTCGCAACAAGCGAGGCTTTCCCGCCTGAGACTATGTCGGTGTTCAGTGTTATCCTCAAAAAGAAGAAGCAGACCGACATTATCGACATAGCGCTTGAAAACTATGATGATATAAGAAATAATATAGTCAAGGATATCAAGAACGTTTATGCCGACCTTGAAACCAAGGCGGCCGCAAGGCTTGACGGCCTGTATCTCTATCAGGTTGAAATGGGCAGAGAGGCGCTCTCACAGGCTCAGCATATGATGACCGACCATGACAATACGGAGATACGTCAGACACTCAGCGAGGCGAAGGCGCTTCTTGAAGAGCCGAGGGCTATCATTAAGGAGAACTATGATGCGCTGACCGATTCGGTAAACGCTGATGGGTTCTGATTTGCAGTGTTATAGACCACACCGAAAGGTGTGGTCTATTTGTAAACTACAGACGATATCAGACTTTTGCAAAATAACTGCACCCATTATTTTGAGTGCAAGGTATTACTTATGAAAGCGATCAAAAAGCAAATCAAAACTAACGGAGGTAATTATTATGCCAATGCCCAGAAATGCTTACGAAATCAAATCTGTCAAGTCTGAGGATTTTATTGAAAACAGTCTTTTCCTTGGGGAAATAATTAATGAATTCAAAACACTGATCAATGAGGATTCTCCCGAGGAGCTTAAAGAGGCCCTTAAAGAAGTGCAGGAGCTGCAAAAGATGTCGGACGAGTACGCTGCTCTTGACAGAGATCTTACCCGTGAAGAGATAGATGCATACCACGATAAAGCAAGGATCTCGGTTTCCCATGCGTTTGAAGAGGCTGAAAGAAATGCATATCAGAAACAATACGGTGAAAATTCCGATAAGCTGTTTGAGCTGATCCACAGCGCAGGTCAGCTTATTGACGGGAATATCGCTGCTGTTCCTGACCTTACAGAAGAATTCGAGTATCAGGATTCAAAGGAGATCGTCGGAGATATGTTCGAGCTTTACCACAGAACCAGCCCGAACTTAATGGGATCTGTAAAGGTTTATTTCGGTCAGAAGTACGCAAGCCAGGATTCAAGATCAGCTAAGAACAGCTACACCCTTAGCCGTACAGGCGGCATAAGCACCGTTATGATGATGCTTGCTGCACAGGGTCACTCTATTGACGAGATCATGGACCCCGAGCAGCTCAAGGAAGAGAAGAGAAAGCTCTTTGACAAGGTTGCACAGCACATGAAGGGCGGCAGCAAGGAGGATCAGGAGTGGCTTGCAAAGAACCTCTGTGACGGTCTTGATGCTGCAAACAAACTCGTTGACAAGGCAGTAATGGAGATAGACTTCGACAAGGAGAACATTCAGAACAGCAAGCGTTTCTGTCAGCTTATGCATTTTTCGGGCTGTGCGTTTGATGCATGGCAGGAGACCAAGCACTGCGAGCAGGAGTTCCATGACTATGTATTAAAAGACGGCGGAAAAGAGGCTGTTTCTGTTAATGACGTAAGAAATATGTACGATGCAGACCTCGGCCTTTCGCTCAGACTTGCATACAATTACAATGCTCTTTACCATGGCACACTTGGCTTGAAGGATAAAGAAGGAAACATCAGCAGCAGTACAGTCAGCAGATCAATGGGCTATCTCAAAAACATTGAGTACTTTACCGGCCTTATGAACAAAAACAAGGTCGAAAAGAAGGACACACCTCATTCTGAGTGGTACGGTGTTCGTGAAAATGCAGATCTGAAGATTTACGAGGGTGCAAACAATACTGAATTCAGCACCATAAAGTACAAGGTAAGAGGCAGCACTCCCGAGGAGAAGCTTTCATTTGTAAAGGTATCTTTAGACAAGAAGTCTATCAGAAGCATTAAGGCTGAATATGTTGAAAAAGACGGCCTTCCGATGATGAATGTTTCCAATATGCCTACAGCTATGCAGCTTGATGCTGAGATAGATATCGATCTTGCTAAGACACGCTCGAAGAAGCTTGATGCTGTCATCAAGCAGACAACCAAGGCCACCAAGGCAGTATGGCACAGCAGCAGTGAGTTTGATAAGGCTGAGGCTGCGATCAAGGCAGTGCAGAAGGAATACGAGAAGCTTGAAAAGCTCGGCGCTGACGCAGCGGCAGATGAGAGAAGAAAAATACTCAATGCAATTCAGGAGAAGTCCAGAGAGGCTGAGTACAGAATAGACAAGTACTTCAAGCGCAAGGAGAAGCAGGCTAAGAAGGGAGAGGTTTTCGACCAGAAAACTCAGGACCGTATCGACATAATGAAGATCGCAATGGAAGAAATCAAGGCCTGCAAGGACGATGCAGACAAGAAGTCTGTAGCTATTGAGGCTCACGGAGTAAAGAGCGTAGCCGCAGCAAACGCAGCAGCAGCCCTCAGGAAGCTTGAAAGCTATGCCGATCCCACAGGCGAGAGAAAGTTCACTTCCAAGGAGAGGGGTGAGGCTCGTATGTGCCTGTCGATCGTGCTGGCAGCAGATAAGGTAAGATCGAAGAAGAACCCCGATCAGGTGTATGCAGGAAATACTCCCGAGGATAAGTTCAAGCAGGCTGCAACCGATCAGCTTTATGACAATTCATTCAGACTTACTACAGGAAATCTGACAAGCAAGCAGGTAAGCATATATCTGAGAAAACGCAAGGAACTCAAGAAGGCTCTTGACTTCAATCGTTCGCTGGCAGAGATGACCGATGTTAAGGCTCCAGAGCGCAAGGCTGACCCGACAGTAATACTTAAAAACAAGCCTGTCAAGAAGACTAACGCTATTAAGAAGTAATAAGGCAACACCGCACGACCCGCGGCTAACGCTATTAAGAAGTAATAAGAAAAGTCCACGTCATAATCGGCGTGGACCTTTTTGTTACTTATTTGCTGCAAGGAAGCTCTCGGTATCCATTGGATAGGTCTTGAGGTCGGGCAGCTCGTCAAGCGTGAGGACACGCTCGCTTGTGTAGACCTTCTTCCACTGCTCTATGTCGGTGTACTGGTCGGAAAGCTGCTTGTCCTTAATGCAGAACTCACCGTTCCAGGTGGAGAAGAACGCCCATCTTGAACCGTCATTGAATGCGGTATCGGGGTCGAAGATCGTGCCGTTCTCGCTCATTGCTATGATTTTGTTCGTTGAGGTTGAACTCTTCATCAGATCATAGTAATTTTTCTGAGATGAATAGTCATGCTCCGAAGGATAGCAGTCATAGCTGATGATGTCTACATATTCATCACCCGGGTACCAGCTTGGGTTCTGTGCGTTCCATACCCAGATGAGGTTGTTAAGACCGTGCTCGTTTGTGAACTTGTCATACATGAGCTTCCAGAGCTGAACATAAGCGTCTTTTCCGCCTGAGCCCCACCAGAACCACTGGTTGCCCGGCCAGTTCGGGTCGCCTGCTGCCTCGTGGAGAGGTCTCCACAGTATCGGAGCGTTAGCGTCTGTAGTTGCCTTGAGCTGTTCTGCCATGTGGTCTATGTCTGCAACAAGAGCATCATAGCCTTCCTTGTCCTCGCCGTTCATAGCCTTAGCAAGGTCGAAGTTTGTGTACTCAGAGTAGAATGCCTGCCACCATGCACCTCCGTTGTACTCCATGTACTGCTCAGGCGGATACCAGTGCCAGCACAGCGATACGATACCGCCCTCATTGTTTACCCAGTCGATAGCCTGCAGAGGCACCATGTCTCCGCCGCCTGCGCCATGTGCAAGAGCGCTGTTCGAGAGGTTGAGCACGTCAAGACCCAGAATAGCAGGAGTTTTTCCTGTGTGCTTTTTGATCTCCTTGAACTCACGGCTGTCCTTGCCCTCATTGTCGCCCGAGAACTGACCCGAGATAACGTACTTTCCGTAAACATCGGTCAGGAAGTTGAACAGTCTCTTAGCTTCATCGGAAGCGTTCGGGTTTGAAAGCTTGTTCTCAACCTTGAACTGCGAGAGGTCAATATCGGGAGCAGGAGTAATAGTGATCTTATCAATATAGATATGACCCTTATCGCCTCTTATACCGACCTTATGAGAGCCCTTTGAAGAGATCAGCACGTTCTCGGCCACAGTATCGGCAAACTCTGTCGAGGTGGAATTGAAAGAGGTGAGGGCATTTCCGTCAATAGTGATAAGATTTGCCTGACCCTCGGAATCGGCCGCCATAGTAAGAGTGATATTGTAGCTGCCCTCGGCAGGAATATCAACATCGAAATTCACCTCATCGCCTGCTGCAGCGATAGACACAAAGCCCTTTCCGCTGAAAGCGCCTAAGAATGCCTGATCGAGCACAGCTGCCGAGCCTCCGAGCTCACCGTCCTCGGCCTCGGCCGTAAAGGAGAAGTCAGCAGGAACGTCATACGTATTGGTTACTTCAGTGAGGTCGATGTCGCCCATATCCTCAACGATAGGGGCAGTAGTTGTAGTCATAGCCTGAGAATCGCTCTTCGAGGAAGAAGCGTCCTTACCGCTTGACGAGTCTGTACTTCCGCAGCCGACGGCAGCCGTCATCATCAAAGCTGCGCAGAGAGCAGAAGCTCTTTTAATTTTGTTTCTCATTAACATTACCTCCGAATATTCAGATTAATACTCGTTTGACCTTATAATAAGATAATAACATAAATCTCAGAAATGTCAAGCACTGTAAACGTTACCCCGAAAAAAATAAATTTTATAACCATTATTTATTAAGAAATCCAGCCGGCAGTGGCAGTGGCAGGGAAAACCCTGGCAGGGAAAACCCTGGCAGGGAAAACCCTGCACCAATACGCGTCGTGCCTTTGTTTAGGACTTTTCTTGCCTTGAACGCGGAGAGAGATAGTGCGTGACTATGCCCAATCGAGGCTGACACCCCGAAAGCCTTTTGAAAGAGCTTATGCAAAATGCAAAAAAGCTCCGTAAAACGCAGTCTAACCTATCACCCGGGGGTATGGGGCAAAGCCCAATTAAAATCATCGGCGAAGCCGATACCATACCTATTCCCTATTCCCTATTCCCTATTTCCTATTCCCTGTTACCTAAAAACTGTTCTATGAATACTTGAAGCAAAAAAAGCCCACTCCTGAAACGGAGTGAGCTCAATTCTCTTATGATACTATCATGTTAAGTATCTGGAAGTTCGGCTTTGCATCGTCGATGACGGTGATCTCTATCTCGTGCTCAGCCGCCTCGTCAGAGGTGTAGATCTCGTCAGCCTTTGCATAGTTGCCCCAGCCGCCTGTGAAGTCGGCATTTATCATCTTTACCGATTCGCCGTCTACCTTTACGTCAACCGAGCCGTAAGTGCCGTCTACGCTCATGTAGTAGATAAGGCCGATGTTCTTTCCTGTGACCTTCATCTTTATAGTTCCGCCTGTCTTTGTGCCCCAGCCGTTAGTAAACTGCTGGAAGTTGGTCACATCTGTGAATGTGCCCTCATCAACTGTCTCAACAAGCTCGGACTCTCTGTCGCAGATCTGAGCACCTGCGTACTTGTCGCCGAAGGGTGCTTCAACAGCCGTATCAAACGGGGTTGCCTCAGTATTCTCAGAGCCAAGATTATCCTTTATGCCCTGTGAGAAGTTTGTCAGCAGCTGTGCCATTATTGTGTGACCTGCACTGTTCGGGTGAACAACGTCAGCCTGAAGCTTAGACCACTCAAAGTTGCCTGCCTCGATCTCGGGAATGATAGCATCATGGTAGGAAATCATAGGAATATCATAAGCCTGTGCAACTTTAAGGTGTACGTTCTGAGGTGAGCTTCCGTCCTCGCAGGTAGGCTCGATTATAACTACCGCAGGATTGTTCTCCTGTGCAAGACACATTCTGACTAAGCTGTCCATGCAGGCACCGTAGAAATCATTGTCCTGATCGTTTATAAACTCAATGAAAATGATGTCGGGCTGGTCAGCCAGAGCATCTCTTGCAGCTCTGTGAACACCTATGTAAGAATCGGTAGCACCGATACCTGCGTTCTTAACATCAACATAGAAGCTTATGTTCTCTTCCCACCATGTTTTGTACTGGTTTACATACTGCTTTGTAGATGAGTCAGCCGCCGAGCCAGCTGTGATAGAGTCTCCGAGGAAGCATATTTTTGTAGTTTCCTTCGGATTGTCAACAGCATACTTGATCTTGGCTGCAAGCCTTGAAGTGTCGCCCTCGTTGAGGATACCTCTTGCAAGCATATTAGCAGTAGCGCCCTGAGTAGGGTCAAAAGCGCCGTCATTTACAGGGTACTGAGCAAGAAGCTGTGCCGAGGGGCTGTCGTCAAGGACAGCAGGAGTGTCAGTGCCCTCATCGGTTTTCCGGTCGCCTGTGTCGGCAGTGCTCTCATCTGTCTGAGCTGCTGAAGCGGAAGCGCTTTCTGTCTTTGATGAGCTGTCAGAGTCGCCGCAGGCTGTCATAGCTGCACAGCATAAGCACAGTGACAAAGCGGCTGCAAGAATTTTTTTCATAGCTAAATTGTCCTTTCGTGTCAGTTTTTCGTAGGATATAACCTCTGTACCATATTATACAACAAAAAAATGATATTTGCAACACTTTTTTATGAACAACCAAACTGTCCAAACAAATGCCTTTACAAGAGGTCAAAAATGTGGTATACTCTAATCATTACGAAGGAAGAGGTTTCTTATGGCTAAAAATATATCATACGTTTGCCGCAGCTGCGGCTTTGAGACTTCAAAGTGGAACGGCAAATGTCCCGAATGCGGTGAGTGGAACAGCTTTGATGAGGTCGAGGTAACAAAGGTGCGCTCATCAAAGACCTCGGCGAAAGCGCAGATAAAAGATGTATCCGACATGATAACTATTCTCGGTGATGTTGATGCCCGCACCCGTGAGGTCAGGTACAACACAGGCCTCGGTGAGCTTGACAGGGTGCTTGGCGGAGGGCTTGTAAAGGGGTCGCTGGTGCTTCTGGGCGGTGAGCCGGGAATAGGCAAATCGACTATTCTTTTGCAGATCTGCGAGTATCTCGGAAAGGAGCACACTATCCTCTATGTATCGGGAGAGGAATCCGTCAGGCAGATAAAGCTTCGTGCTGACAGGCTTGGAGTTAAAACTCCGAATCTGTATCTGCTTGCCTGCAGTGATGCAGAGCAGATATGCTCGGTAGTTGCAAAGGAAAAGCCCGAGATCGTTATTATAGATTCAATACAGACAATGAGCATAGCCTCGGTAAGCTCAGCACAGGGAAGTGTCTCTCAGGTAAGGGAGTGTACAAACCTTTTCATGCGCACTGCCAAGAGTGAGGAGATACCCTTCTTTATAGTGGGGCACGTCAACAAGGACGGTGCTATCGCAGGACCGAAGGTAATGGAGCATATAGTGGACTGCGTTCTTTATTTTGAGGGGCAGAGAAGTCTGAGCTACCGTATTCTCAGGGCTGTGAAGAACCGTTTCGGCTCAACCAATGAGATAGGTATGTTTGAGATGGCAGACAGGGGACTGCTTGAGGTTGAAAACCCCTCGATGATGTTTCTTGAGGGCAGACCTACGAATGCATCGGGCACTTGCGTAAGCTGTATTATGGAGGGAACCCGTCCTATCATGGCAGAGGTGCAGGCGCTTGCCTCCAAGAGTGCGGCAAACCTGCCGAGAAGGACAGCAAACGGCTTTGATTACTACAGAATGTCAATGCTGATAGCGGTTATGGAGAAGCGCCTCGGGTACTTTTTCGGGGGGCTTGATGTGTACATAAATATTGTCGGCGGAATAAAGCTTGATGACACGGCTGCTGACCTCTCGGTAGTAATGGCGCTTTATTCCACTCTTATGGACAAGGTCATAGATGACAAGCTGATAGCTATGGGCGAGATAGGCCTTGCAGGGGAGCTTCGTGGGATAACGAACTGCCGTCAGCGCCTTGCAGAGTGCGAGCGCATGGGCTTTGAGAGGTGCATAGTGCCTGCATATTCGCTCAAAGGGCTTGACCTTTCACAGTTTGATATGAAGATAATCGGTGTACGCACTATAAAGCAGGCTCTTGATATTGTGGGGAAATAAAAATCCCCCGCACTTAGTACGGGGGTAATTATCAGTAGTTTGAGCTGAGCTTCTCGATCTCTGCCTTTGCCATTTCAACGGCTGAGGCAGGCTCAAGTATCTTTGCCTTGCTTCCGAACTGGAACAGCCAGCCCCAGAAGGTCGGAGCTATCTGCACCTCATGGTTTATGTAGAAGGTGCTGTCGGAGTTCTTGTGGCAGATAGTCTTCTCGCCGAACCTGTCCATTACGACATTGATAAGCGAGTTGTCGAACTGTATCTTCAGCTCCATAAGCTCTCCGCCGTACATTCCGTACAGGCTTGAAAGGTTTGTTACCTCTGCCTGCTCCTCATCGGAAAGGTCACGGGCAGGAAGCTCTGTAACATCAACCTGTGTCATTCTGTCAACACGGAAGCGGGAGATATTACGGTGCTTTTCGCTGTAGCACACGAGATAATAGTTCTCGTTCTCCCACACAAGCGCATAGGGTGATACGGCATAGACCTCACCGCCGTGCTTTAACTGCTTTTTCTTCTCTACAGTGTACTCAAAATACTTGAATCTTATCTGAGACTGTGTGAAGATGCCTTCCTGTATCTTATTGATAGCATAGTAGATCTGCTCATTGAAGGTCTTTGTCCTGTTCTCAACATAAACAAGCCTTCTCAGATCCTTTGCCTTATAATCAGATGTCAGCTGCTGGAGCTTCTTTATCAGCTCCTTGGACTTTTTTTGTGTCAGGAACTTGCTCGATGCCACCGCATCGGCCAGAACATAAAGCTCCTCGTCCTGGAAAAGCCTGTCTGCGAGATAGTAGGCGTTTGAATGTCCGTCCTTAGTGGTCTCGATGTCCATTCCGCTGTCGCAGAGAGTCTTTATATCATCGTAGATAGTCTTTCTCTCGGCCTTGATACCGTTTTCTCCGAGTATCTCGATAAGCCTGTTACCCGTTAGGGTGTGCTTCTCGTCGGTCCTGCGCTCGAAAAGCTGCTTCATAAACAACAGCTTCTGCTTTTGTCTCGATAATCCTGTCACTTCTTATTATCCTCCCCGCTGCGTTTCATATCCGAAACCCTGATTCTTGAGCCATCAGGCTCCACGATAGTCGTATTCTCAAGCTGTGCAGTCAGGTTTGCACGAAATCTCCTGCGGTACTCCATGCGCAGCGCCTCCCTCTCGGAACTTTCCTCGGGGCTGAGCTCTCTCTCTCTTGCGAGCGCAGAAAATCTGTTGATACCTGCTGTAAGCTCTTCCAACGGCAATCGGTCAAGCTTCTTTTTCTCCATAAATTTTTACACGACTCCTATTGCACAAGACCATTTATTTTTTTCGGCTCTCTGCGCAAAGATTATCGACGGCTTACACAATACCGTCTTTAAGTCCCGAAAATGTGACTGCTCGGATTTTTATCTTTCTTAACTGCCCTCAATGCCGTGTTTTTATCTCTTCGACAGGGGGAGTTGTCCGATTAATCGCCCTTTTTGGGATTTAACATTGGTATTATAACACATATTTCCGTAAATTTCAACGGCATTTTGCACAAACTGTCCGTTATAATTCCCTCAATTTGACCAAAAAATTTTAAAATTGTGTTTGTCCAAAAAAATTCTCACTACATATAGTGTTCTGCCCGTTTACAAAATATTCAAATTTTTTGGGCACTTTAACGCAGAGCTCTCCGAGCTGAAAACGAAAGAAAGGCACATACAAATGAAAAAACTCTCCTATGACCTGATAGACAACTACATTGCAGACCGCAGCGCCGATCCCTCGGGGCTTGATGAGGAGGTCAGAAATGAGCTTCTCAGAGATGCGCTCAGGCTCAATTTGACTAAAAAGCAGAAATGTTATATAATAAAGTATTATGTGAGGGGCATGACCATGCAGGAGATCGCTGACGAGTACGGCGTAAACCGTTCGACAGTATCACGCACGATAGCCCTCGCCAGAAAGCACATAGCAGGAGGTGTCAGCTCGGCAGTTCTGAGAAGGGCTCTCGGGCAGAGCAAATGAGATATATTGACGAATTTGTGCGCTCCTATGCCGAGGGTGACACGCTGAGACTTCACATGCCGGGGCACAAGGGAGTGCCTGTTACGGGCTGTGAGCTCTATGACATCACCGAGATAAGAGGTGCGGACTACCTTTATGAAGCAGAGGGCATTATCGGGCTGAGCGAAAAGCAGATGTCTAAGGCATACGGTTCGGGAATGACGCTCTACTCGGCTGAGGGCTCAAGCCAGTGCATAAAGACTATGCTGGGGCTTGTGAGGGCTTACAGAGGGGAGCTTCGGGTGCTGGCAGGGAGAAACTGCCACAAGGCATTCCTTGACGGCTGTGCTTTGCTTGGCGCTGAGGTAAGCTGGCTTTATCCCGAGCAGGCTTCGCCCTCGCTGTGTTCAAGCTTTATAACGGCATCAGATGTGGAGAAATGTCTGAAAATGTCGGATTTTGACTGTGTATATATAACCTCGCCCGATTATCTCGGCTTTATGTGCGATATAAAAGGCATTGCCGAGGTCTGCAAAAGGGCGGGAGTGCTTCTCTGTGTGGATAATGCACACGGGGCTTATCTGAAATTTGCGCAGAGGGATATGCACCCTATGAGCCTCGGGGCGGATATGTGCTGTGACTCTGCACATAAAACTCTGCCCTGTCTGACGGGAACGGCTATGCTTCATCTGTCGGAGGGCTGTCCCGAGGGGCTGAGACAGGAAGCAAAGAGGATAATGTCGGTGTTCGGGTCTACGAGCCCGTCATATATACTGCTGAGAAGTCTGGATACGGCATCTGACAGCCTTGCGGAGGGTGCGCTTTGTGAGAGGATACGCACTGCCTGCGTGAGAACGGCTGAGTGTCGGGAACAGCTTGTGAAGCTTGGCTTTGCGCTTGTGGGCGATGAGCCGATGAAGCTGACTGTCGATGCCATGCAGTCGGGGCTGACGGGTAATGAGCTTGCGGACAGGCTTAGAAAAGCAGGCATTGAGCCTGAGTACTCCGATATTAAATATACGGTGCTTATGCCGTCTTCGGAGACAAAGCCCGAGGACTTTGAGCGTATAGTGAGGGCATTTTCCGAGACCAGACAGGGAAAGCCCGAACTGACAGATATGCCGAGCCTTCTTCCCTGTGAGAGGGCAATGAGCATAAGAGAGGCGATGTTCTCGCCTGCGGAGCCTGTCAGTACAGAGCGCTCTGTGGGGCGGATATGTGCAAGGACTATTACAGGCTGTCAGCCTGCTGTGCCGATAGCGGTCTGCGGTGAGGTAATAAACGAGAGCACTGCAAGGCTTATGGAATACTATAGTATAAAGACGGTCTATGTGACCGTGAAAGGGGAATAAATATGAAACTGGTCTACGCAATTGTAAACAACGATGATGTTTACGCACTGAACAAGGCATTCCGGAAGGAAGGTATAAGGGCTACAAAAATGGCGTCTTCAGGAGGATTTCTTCAGGCAGGAAATACTACCTTTCTGATCTGCTGTCAGGACAATATGGTGGATAAGGTCGTTGAGACCTGCCGTGACAAGTGCAAGAAGAGAAAGCAGTATGTGTCCTCATCAACAGTGACGGAGAACGATCTTGGAGCACCTTATCCTGTTGAGGTAAATATCGGCGGTGCGACAATTTTCGTCACCGACATTGACCGTTTCGAGCAGGTTTGATATGAACTATCGTATCTACGGGAACGAGAGCTCAAAGGAGCTCATACGGAATATGATAATCAACAGCCGTGAGCCGCACTCCATTATAATACACGGGGAGAGGGGTCTGGGAAAGAAGAAGCTTGCATACTACACGGCGGCGGCACTCCTCTGCGAAGAGGGTAAGGGTGCTCCCTGCGGACACTGCAGGTCATGCAGGCTGATACTTGAAAAGGCTCACCCCGATGTGATAGTTCCGAAGTCAGGCTCTAAGGGCAACTATATGGTAGACGATATCCGCCCGATAGTGTCCGATGCGGTGGTAGCTCCGACAGAGAGCCGAATGAAGGTATACATAATACCCGACCTTGACCGTTCTGTGATAACGGCTGTGCAGATACAGAACATACTTCTGAAGCTTATTGAAGAGCCCCCCGAGCACACGGCGATAATTATGACGGCATCAAGCCGTGAGGTTTTCCTGCCGACGGTGCTTTCGAGAGTTATTTCTCTGGCGGCACTGCCTGTGAGTGATGCTCAGAGTGCGGAGTACCTTGAAACGATCATCAAGGCTCAGCCGACCGAAGCCGCCGAGGCTGTTCAGGCAGGCAGAGGAAACATCGGGCGCTGTATTG
The DNA here is from genome assembly GCA_946528545.1 of uncultured Ruminococcus sp. Classification (GTDB taxonomy): domain Bacteria; phylum Bacillota; class Clostridia; order Oscillospirales; family Ruminococcaceae; genus Hominimerdicola. The sequence goes on along the minus strand of CAMMYU010000002.1, from coordinate 7,584 downwards.
AGTACTTTGACGGAGGAATGTTCAAGACGGCGGCGCTCGCAGCAAGGGAGCTTGCGAGAGCAATGGTCTCAAAGAGCGAGTATGAAATGCTCAAGGTCCTTGACGGTACTGACAAGTCGAGGGCGCTTTTTCGGGAGTGCCTTGTGCTTTTCTCGGAGATAGTGAGGGATTCTATGAGGCTAAGGCTTGACCCTCAGAATGCCGAAACGGTAAGCTGCGACGAGGATTCCGCGAAAAGGCTTGGATATATGTTCTCCGAGGGCGAGGCATTGGAGCTTTATGAGCTGCTCGGAAAGTACATAAGGGCCGCTGATGCGAACTGCAACCTTACACTGGCGATAAACAGTCTGTGCGCTGAGCTTTGTCCGAAATAGGCAACAGCTATGGTATCGGCTTTGCCCCATACCCCTATGTGATAGGTTAGGCTGTGTTTTGGATTTCTTTCATTTTGCATAAGCACTTTCAAAAGGATTTCGGGGCGATAGCCCCGATGGGTACATAGAGCGAAGCCCTCTCCCTACACCCAGCCGAGGCTGTCTGGACGTAATGTCCAGACCTGACGAGGCCAAGTCACGCACTATCTCTCTCCGCGTTCAAGGTCTGAAAAGTCAAAGCAAAAGTACGGCGCGTATTAGCCGTGCGGCGAGCACCTTGACAAAAGAGTGATATTGTTATATAATATGAAAGTGTTATAAAATATAACAATAATAGCTTTGGGGAGAGAAAAGTATGTTTGAAGAAGGAAAGTATTATCACCCGTCAGGGAAGTTCAGTCCGCTTGGCGCTGTTCTTATCACGCTCTGTGTTACTGTGCTGGGCATAGGGCTGTTCTTTTTGTATCTGCTGTTCAATAATTGGTGTACGTTCATTTATCTGAGTATCATAGCCGCTGTGGCTGTTGCTGCGGCTATGGGATATGTTGCTTCAAAAATAATCAGGCTTTTTAAGATCAGAAATAAAACTGTCGCTGTGGTCTGCGCCGTGATAGGCTTTCTGCTGGCAAGCTATGTCAAGTGGGCTATGTATGACTACCTCGACCTGAAAAAGAACTACTACAACAAGCTTAAAGATCACACTGCCGAGGAGTTTTATGACTTTGACTATTACTTCGGCGTTGAGGGCGTTGAAACTCAGAACATGATAGATATGTACAAGTCTATCCACCAGTCAACTATGTTTATGAACTCAAACGGCGACATTGATTACTCGGGCTTTGACCTCACCGATGAGCAGATAGAGGAGATCGAATCCAAAACTGTATGGGATTACAATAACTTTGAGAAGCTTTTAGGCTCTGACGCTGATGAGGTAGAGGAGTCGCTTGAAAAGGCTAAGACTATGGATGCATATCAGTTCACCTATGAGTACCGCAAGGCAGAGGATAAAAAGAATGTTATAAGTCTTCTGACCTCACCGAAGGTGCTGTGGAAGGACATAAATGAGATCAACAAAGTAGGGCGCTGGTCATTGAAGAGCCACTCCTACACTGCCGATAAAGATGCAACAAATGTAAACGGCTGGATGCTCTGGGTAGTCTGGGCAGGAGAGTTTGTGTTCATGGGAATTGTGTTCCTTGCTATGACCTTTATCGGCTTTGAAAAGCCCTTTATCGAAAGCGAAGACGACTGGGCTCTGCCTATGGGAAAGTCGCCGAAGAAATTTTACGCTCCCGATGACCTGAAGGGCTTCAAGGCAAGTATGGAGATGTCGGAGTTTAACCTGTTTGATCTTGAAATACCTGTCGGACAGCCTCAGCCTGCAAAGTTCCTGACGGTTGAGTGCTTCAAGAGCAGAGATCTGAACGAGAACTATCTGAATGTTTATTTCCACCAGTTTGACAAAAACGGCAAGGCTGTGAAAAAATCTCAGGTAATAAAATTTATGCGTGTAAGCAAGGAGTTTATCCTCTCGGATAAGCTTTAGGCAACACCGCACAACCACCGNGCATACGCCTTTGTATGCCATCTACTTGCATATTTACCGTCATATCGCCCAAATTTACCTTGAAATACGACAGTATTCCTGCGGTAAATTCAGGCAATCTGACGATAAATCTGACTGCGTATCTGGCATACAATGGTTGTGCGGTGTTGCCTTTACTGATAGAAAGGAAAATGATATTATGGTAAAAACAACACTCTCGATCGAGGGCATGAAATGCAAGATGTGCGAGGCACACGTTAATGACCTCATCAAGGAAAAGTACAATGTAAAAAAGGTTGAGTCCTCGGCAAAGGATAAGAGGACGGTAGTCATCAGCGAGAGCGAGCTTGACACCGAGGCTCTCAAAGGGCAGATCGCCGAGCTTGGCTTTACAATGACGGGCTCTCAGAGCGAGCCGTACAAAAAGGGTCTATTTAAATAATCTCAGATCCCGCAGGCAGTATAGTAGAAATATTGCTTGCGGAAATACACAGAAGAAGGGACCGATGCCTTGGTACATCGGTCCCTTCTGAAATAGAGGAAGTATATGATTTAGGTCATACGGCATTGTTTTCCCTGATGAACTCAATGAATGCGTCCTCAGGCATGGGCTTTGCATAGTAATAGCCCTGAATATAATCACATCTGTGCTCAATAAACCAATCGGCAGTTTCCTTTGTCTCAACACCCTCGACCACGCTTTCTGCGCCGATCTCGGTTATCATCTGCATGGTGCTCTTGAGAACAGCCCTTGTACGGTTATTGCCGATGTCATCGGCTAAGCTTTTGTCAAGCTTGATTATCTTGACAGGCTCCTGCAGGATACGCTGCAGGTTTGAATATCCCGTACCGTAATCATCAATTGCGAACTCAATTCCTGCCTTATGAAGCCTCGAGACAGTCTTTGTAAGAACATCATTGAGGAAATCCTCGGCAGTTTCGGTTATCTCAAAATTGAATGACTTGTTCGATACTCCGTACTCACGCATTTTCTTCTTTACGTTATCCACGAAGTTATCCTTCATGCACTGCATGGTTGAGATATTTATCTCTATATATTCAAGCCCCATTCCCGAAAGGTCATGGTCTCGGATAAACTTGAAAACCGTGTCAATAACAAAGTCGCCTATCTGGTAGATAGCTCCGCTTTTCTCGGCGGCAGGTATAAAGAGGGCAGGCGAGATAAAGCCTATATCGTCATCAATAAGTCTCAGCAGAGCCTCGGCGCTGACGAATTTGTGCTCCTTGATAGAGTAGATCGGCTGATAGTAGACCTTAAAGCCGTTGTTTGCGAAGCCCTTTTCAATATACTTGTCAATGTCAAACTTGAAGCGTATCTTGTCACGCTCCTCAAGGTCGGAGTAGATGATAGAGCCTGATTCTATTTCGCTCTTGTCATAAGTATCCACAAAGCTCATAAGCTCATCGTGAGTGCCTATGTCCTTAGGAATATCAAGCAGACAGAGGGAGCTTTCAAAGGTGAAGCTTATCTCTCCGATGATAAGGGGCTTGCTGATGGTCTGCTCTATCTCATCGCAGATCTTGTCGGCGGAATAATTACCGCTGAGTATTACGGAGAACAATCCATAGCTGAGATAATATATATTATAAACGAAGTTTCTCTCAGGCTGGGACTTGAGCACACGCTCCATTCTCCGAACAGCCTTTTTAATAACCTCCTGGTGAGCATTCAGACCGTACAGTGTAACAAGGGCGCTGTCATTCTTGACCTTGATAAGCAGTACCGAGCCCCTGTTGCCCTTGTAATACATCTTCTTGCTGTCATGCTTGAAGGCGGTCATATTTCTTGTTCCGATAGCCGTATCGAGGGATTCCTCGGGCTTGATAACGAAGAACATCAGTATCAGCAGCGATGCGGTGATAGCGAACATCTCTATCAGCGCATGGGGCATGAAGTACTGAACAACTGCCGAGATAACAAGTATCGGATAGATAGCAATAAATGCGAACATTCTTGCGCTGTCTATAGTTTCCTTGTGCTTGAAAAGATATGTAATAGTCTGGAGCATATAAAAAAATGCTATCAGGTAAATTATCCAGACGAAAGGACCTCTTTCGTAGTGACCTTTCGGAAATTTAATGATCCAGTGCGTAAATGGGTTTATAGCCACGAGCAGGATATTAATAATGTAAGGAAGCGAGAACAGCACTTTTAACTTGGTTTTGCCGTCTAAATAGATATACCATGTGCCCGAGACCATGCCTATAAATATGGAATATGTCGGCAGCAGCGAGGCGTGAACTATATAATAGGCATACGATGCGCCTATCCTCACCCCGGCTGAAATATGCCCGAACGCAGTGAGGGGTGCTGCCGAAAGCATATCGCAGATCGTACAAAGCAGCGTAATGATCACCAGCGACAGAAACAGCGTATTGGTTCTGCCCCTTACGAGCTTTCTTACAAAAAGCGACAGAATAATAATAGCCAGCACCAGAAAAGCACAGACGTCAAACTGAAAAATTCGGCTCATATCCCTCACCTCCTTACGAAAAATTTCGCAAAGCACGAAATTTCGCAATCCGTGAAAATGACTGCAAACTTACACACGTTTGTAAACAATCAATAAAACACACTTTTATACCGTATACATTATACAACATTCTGTCTAATCTGTCAACCGCTAATAATGAATTAACCGTTAATTTGCTGAGAGCATTTGCTTAAAATTTTCGAAAATCAAATAAAAAAGGGAGTTATCCTCCCTTTTTTATTCCACTCTCTCGACTACATTATCATACTGCACATCGGCAAGAATAAGTGCTTTGTTTGAGCCTATGAACACTATGTTGCCAAGCTTCGGGTCGCCTGCTATGCTTACGCACTTGTCAGCGTGACCGTGTATTTTTTCAAGATCGTCCATAAGTGCGGAGCAGTCCTCCGTATTGGTCGGGCGATACATTTCAAGGTAGTCCTCGCCGTTGACACAGATGATGCCCTTGCCCGGATAGTTTCCTGCGGAATTGGTGTGTGTAACTGTGTACCCTTTTGCGGAAAGGCGTGACTCAATATCATCAAACTCGGGGATATTGACAACCTCTCTTATAGTGGTTTCGGGCTCGGAGTTTGTGCCGAGCAGGTCACAGCCTGCAAAGCAGAACAGCGTTGTAAGACAGACTAAAGCAGTAAGTATCTTCTTCATATTTACCTCCTATATTGTTGTTTTTCTGCCGTCTTTGGATATGCGAACCTTCGGGAAGAGCTTTACAAGCTCGTTTTTGTACACTGAGGGGTCGGGCTCGGCGGGGCTGTAGTGTGTAAGCCAGAGCTCTTTGACATCAGCTTTCCCTGCAAGACGGCAGGCGTCCTGCATAAGCATGTGCCCCTTTTCGTTCATGCTTTTTTTCTTGTCGGGGTCGCCGTACATACCCTCGCAGATGAAAAGGTCGGAGCCGTCTGCAAAGTCGGCTATGCGCTCGATCGGGAGAGTATCGGTGACGTAGGTTATCTTCTGAGGGGGTCTCGGGTCAGAGGTTACCATGTCGGGGGTGATCTCACGGCCGTCAACGGTTATGCTTACGCCGTTGTGAAGCGTTTTGCGTTCTCTGAGGGGGACACCGAGCTCGTCGGCCTTCTCGGGCAGGAAGACCCTTTTGTGGCGGAGTGTCAGGCTGTAGCCGAGACAGACTGTGCTGTGCTTTAAGGGCAGGGAGCGCATTTCAAGCATGGGGTCGATAGTGTTAAGGCGCTGAGAGGTCTCGTTTTTGATGTCAAGCGGATTGATTCTGACCTCAAATGGAAGACGTCCTGTGATAGTGAGCAGTGCGTCAATTACGTTGAGGGCGGTTTTCGGGGCGAAAATGTCAAGGGGCTCGCAGCGGTCGGTGTTGGCTATCGACAGGAGCAGCCCGGGCAGACCTGTGATGTGGTCGGCGTGGGTGTGCGTGATGAGGATAACGTCTATCCGACTGATTTTTATCTGAGCCTTGGCAGCTGCAACCTGTGTGCCCTCGCCGCAGTCAATGAGAACTGCCTTGCCCTCGTGTTCAATGTAGCATGAGGTCAGAAACCTGTTTTTCAGCGGAAGCATTCCGCCAGTGCCCAGCAGGGCTATCTCCATAGGATCACCTTCCTGTGTTTATTCTTTCTGCCTGTGCGGCTTGTCGGGGGAGGACCCTCTCACTAAAACTTTTGGCTAGGGGGAGCGTTATCCAAGGGCGCAGTCGAGGCTCATCATGATGACGAAGCCGAAGGCAAACGAAATTGTTCCTGTATTTGAATGTGGTTCTTCACTCATTTCGGGGATAAGCTCCTCTACGACGACATAGATCATTGCGCCTGCGGCAAAGCTCAGCAGGTAGGGGAGTATCGGTATCACAAGGCTTGACAGCGCTATAGTCAGCACAGCTCCTACGGGCTCAACAGCACCCGACAGAGAGCCGTACAAAAATGCCTTGCCCTTGCTTACACCCTCCGACCTCAGCGGCATTGAGATTATAGCGCCCTCGGGGAAGTTCTGTATTGCAATACCCAGAGCCAGCGCCATAGCGCCTGCCGCGGTTATAAGCGCATTTCCCGACAGCCAGCCTGCGTAAACAACGCCCACTGCCATGCCCTCGGGTATGTTATGGAGCGTCACCGCCAGCAGAAGCATAGCTGTGCGGTTGAGCTTTGTTCTCGGGCCTTCTGGGTCATCGGAATTTGTGTGCAGGTGAGGTATCACGGTATCCAGTATCAGCAGGAAGAAAATTCCCACCAGAAAGCCCACCGCCGCAGGAATAAAGGCAAGCCTGCCCATGCTTTCGCTCTGCTCGATAGACGGGATAAGTAAGCTCCACACGCTTGCCGCCGTCATAATGCCTGCCGCAAAGCCTGTGAGTATTCGTCTGGTTGTAAGTCCTATGTTGTTTTTCATGAAGAACACGCAGGCAGAGCCCAGCGTAGTCCCTGCAAATGGGATAAGTATCCCGAGAATAGTATCTTTGTTCATAGGCGCTCCTCCCTTGGTTAGTATAATCTAACTATCTGCATTATACCCTATACAGGCGTGTTTGTCAACACCTTTATAGTATGCGGAGAGAGCGCTGAGGGTCACAGCTCAGTACTTTTCAAGAAGAGCCTGACAGCCCTCAACGATGTCATGATAAGTCTCCTCAAAGTTGCCTGTGTACCAGGGGTCGGCAATGCTTGAGCCCTTGCGGTCGGTAAAGTCGAGGAGCATACAGAGCTTACCGTCGGGGTCACTGCCGAGGATACGCTTGGCGAGGGTAAGGTTGTAGTTATCCATGACAATGATGAGGTCAAAGCGGCCGTAGTCGGCTTTAACCATCTGACGTGCGGCATGCCGTCTGTAGGGCACGCCCATAAGGTCGAGCTGTTTTTTAGCGCCGCGGTGCATATCGTTGCCGAGCTCCTCTGTGCTTACAGCGGCGGACTCAATGTGAAAGTCGTCTTCACGTCCCGCTTTGAGAGCCATATCTTTCATAATAAATTCTGCCATCGGAGAACGGCATATATTCCCGTGGCAGACGAATAGGATCTTTACCATTCTGTTTTCTCCCTTCAAAGTCACGCAAAACGCGTATTTACGCAGTATACGGCACTTTTTCAATAATGCTAATATTTTTATATTTTCTCAAATTTTCTCATATTTTCTCGAATTTTTGCCTTTTCCAATGGTAAAATAGTGGTAAAACCGA
>CAMMYU010000001.1:0-21040 GCA_946528545.1 uncultured Ruminococcus sp. | reverse complement strand
AAAAAGCCTCAGGCAAAAGCCCCCGCCGCAAAAAAGAATACTACTGCTGCCGCCGGCAAAAGCAAAGCATCGGCAAGCTCTGCTAAGGCTGTACAGGAAAAAGAGAGCAGACGCTTCTGGTCATACATACTGTTTTTCTTCGGCATTTTTGAGCTCTTTGTGACCTTTATCCCCGGAGGCGGGCTCTGGCGCAGTCTCCATGATCTCAACAGAGGTGTTTTCGGTGTGGCTTCATATCTGTTTGCGCCGCTTATAATTGCTGCAGCGCTGATGATAGCCTCGGATTTCAGCCGAAACAGTGTTACTGCAAAGGTCGTAGAGGCATTGATACTTATGCTCCTGCTTTCGGGAACTGTTCAGATAATACAGGTCGGTGCTGTAAACGGCGGAAGCTTCTGGCTGAAGCTTAAAGGGCTTTATACTGATGGTGTTTCCCTGAAAGGCGGCGGAATTGCAAGCGCAGTTCTCGGGTGGCCTATCTTATGGGCGTTCAAAAGAGTGGGCGGCGCTATAGTTATAGTGCTGATCTCATTGTTGTTTGTGCTGCTGCTTACAAATATCACACTGCCCCAGCTTCTTAAAGGCTTAACTGCACCTGTAGTAAAGGGCTATGAAGCTGTGAATGAGGACAGGCTCAACAGGGCTGCAAATGCACCGTCTCCCGAAGAGCTTGCAAAGCGCAATGCAGACCGTGCAGCTAAGAAAAATGCAAGAAAGAATGCTAAGATAGATATAGCAAAATATTACCCGGATAATGACCCTCTGTCGGCCGCTGAGGCTTATGAGATAATCAGTGAGGGCGCTCACGATGAAGAGCCAATGTTTGAACAGATGCCTGAGCACCCCTCGGTTTCTAAGCCTGAAAAGACAGAAGCAGAATTCAAGCCGACCGAAGAGGAAGACCTCACAAAAATGATTAATGAGGCTGTAACAGGCAGAAAGAGAAAGCCTCGTGCAAAGCCCGAAAAGCTTGAAAACACTGAGCCCGAAGAGGAGGCGAAGCCGTTTAAGATCAATGTCGAGAAGAACGGCCAGACAACCCTTTTTGAGAAGGAAACTCAGCTGTCTGCTTATGTAAGGCCGCCTGTCGATCTCCTTAAATATCCGAAAAATGCAGTTGATCCTGAGGCAGCTCAGCAGGAAATAAAGGACAAGTCTCAGAAGCTTGTTGAAACTCTTGAAACCTATGGAGTAAAAACCAGAATAGTCGGCATACACAGAGGCCCTTCCGTTACCAGATATGAGCTTGAGCCTGCTGCAGGTGTCAAGATAGCTAAGGTAAAGGGTCTGTCCGATGATATAGCCTTGAGCCTTGCTGCATGGAGCGTGCGTATTCAGGCGCCTGTTCCGGGAAAAGCCTGCATTGGTATAGAAGTGCCGAACACACACAGAGATACCGTTTCTTTGCGTGAGCTTATCGACAGCGAGGAATACAGAAGCTCCGAGGGTAAGCTTACATTTGCAGTCGGTAAGGACATTGAGGGCAAGATCGTTATGGGCGACATTGCAAAAATGCCTCATGTTCTTGTTGCAGGTACTACAGGCTCGGGTAAGTCTGTGTTTACAAACTCAATAATTCTGTCCATACTTTATCATGCATCTCCCGATGAAGTTAAGCTGATCCTTATTGACCCCAAAAAGGTCGAATTCCCGATATACAATAAGATACCGCATCTGCTCATTCCCGTTGTTACCGAGCCTTTGAAGGCAGCAGGAGCACTCGGCTGGGCAGTAAATGAAATGAACAAGCGCTATCTTATGTTTGAGGCAAACAACGTAAAGAATCTTCAGGACTTTAATGAAATGGTTCTTGAAGAGCGTGAAAAGCCCGAGGAAGAGCGTGACGAGATAAGAAGCAAGCTTAGCCTTATGCACCAGATCGTTATCGTAATAGACGAGTTTGCAGACCTTATGATGGCTGCAAGAAGCGAGGTTGAGGATTCTGTTCTGAAGCTTGCTCAGCTTGCAAGAGCCGCAGGCATACACATGATCATTGCTACGCAGTCTCCAAGAGCTGATGTCCTGACGGGTCTTATCAAGTCAAATATTCCGTCAAGAGTTTCGCTCAGCGTTGCAAGTAATATTGACTCACGAGTTATCCTCGATGAAAGCGGAGCAGAGAAGCTTCTCGGAAACGGCGACCTGCTTTATAAGCCTATCGGTACAAGAATGCCGATAAGAATTCAAAGCGGCTTTGCTTCGTCAAGAGAGATAAGCTCAATAGTTGACTTCCTCAAAAATGAGCATACTGCTGAATACAGTCAGGAGATAATCGCAGAGGTCGATGAGAACACTCCTGTTCCAAAGGACAGCAAGGGTGCTTCCGATGAAAATGTTGTGATAAACCCTGATGATGACCTTGTAAATCAGGCAATTTCCATTATAGTTCAGACGCAGAATGCCTCAACTGCATTTCTTCAGAGAAAGCTGAAGCTCGGCTTCCCGAGAGCAGCCCGTATTATGGACGAAATAGAAGAAATGGGAATAATCGGTCCGCAGGAGGGTGCTAAGCCCAGGCAGATAAAGATTACTGCCGAGGAATGGGCTGAAATGCAGGCAAGACGATGATCGGCAGGAAAACTGTCAAAGACTATCAGTGGAGAATAACACTTCTGCTGGTTGTTGACTTTATAGTTATTATCGTTTTTCTTCTTCATATAAGCGGTCTTATTAACATTGATGATCTGCTTCGGGCATTGCATCTTGCTGATAAGCCTGCATATAATGCCGCAACAGAAGTGCATTTTATAGATGTCGGTCAGGGCGATGCGACGCTGGTTATCTCTGACGGTCATGCTATGCTTATAGACAGCGGTGATGTTGACAAGTACAATGATGTTCAGTGGTATCTGAGAAATCACGGTGTCAAGAAGCTTGATTATCTTATTGCAACTCACCCTCACTCAGATCATATCGGAGAAATGAGCGAGATAATAGACAGCTTTGAAATAGGCACGTTTATAATGCCTGATTTCCCCGATGAGCTTACTCCGACATCGTATGTTTTTGAGCAGCTTCTGCTGTCTCTGAAACAGAAGGACTTGAAAATCACCTCTGCCGCTGATACAAGCTTTAAGCTTGGCACTTGTGAAGTCACAACCTTTACACCTAAAGGAGAGTATGATGATCTGAATAACTATTCAGTCGTAGTTAAAATAGTTGACGGTGACAACAGCTTCCTCGTTACGGGAGACTGTGAGACCGCCGAAGAGGAAGACCTTATATCTCAGGGCTTTGATTTGTCAGCCAAGGTGCTTAAAGCAGGTCATCACGGAAGCTCTGGCTCAACGGGATATGACTTCCTGAATAAGGTTCTGCCCAGGTACTGTGTTATCTCATGCTCACTTGACAATACCTACGGACACCCCTCGGGAGAAACGCTCCGAAGGGTCAGAAAATATACAGAAAAGATATATGTTACCTCAGTCTGCGGAGATATAGTGTTCTATTCGGACGGTGAGGGACTTGATATGACTACAGAAAAAGAAGCTGATGCAATTGAAACAATCAAACCGAAATAATGCGTATATTGTTGACAGAATCGAAGACGGGGTCGCAGTTCTCTATTCTGATGACGGCTCAAAAAAAGAGATCAGACTGGCTGACTTTCCCAAACCTCTTTCACAAGGCGATATGGTATTTATCAGTGACGGTAAATACCGTAAAAATACTAAAGAAGCAGAAGAGCGTAAAAACAAATTGATCGCACTCAGGAAAGAGCTCAGCTCTGATCGGGAGGGTAAGAAATGAATGCAGCAAGCAAAGATTTGTTTTCTCTGATAAATGAAAGGCTTCCAAGCCTGTCAAAAGGACATAAGCTTATTGCAAACTATATGCTTGAGCATTATGATAAGGCAGCCTTTATGACAGCTCATAAGCTTGGCGAGACAGTCGGTGTCAGCGAGTCAACTACAGTGAGATTTGCTTCCGAGCTTGGCTATGAGGGCTACCCCGAGCTTCAGAAGGCTCTGAAGGAGCTTGTGAGAAATAAGCTTACAGCCGTTCAGCGTATAGAAGCTGCTTCCGATTTTATAGGCTCCGACAATGTTCTTGAGCAGGTTCTTACTCTTGATATTGAGAGAATAAGAAAAACAATGGAGGAGACCTCAGCCGAGGACTTTAACAGAGCTGTTGATACTATAGTTTCAGCACAGACTATTTACATAGTCGGCACAAGGAGTGCTGCTTCACTGGCATCGTTTCTAAGCTACTATCTCGGACTGCTCTTTGCAAATGTAAAGCTTGTGGTCTCTGCAACAACCTCAGAACTTTTTGAGCGCATTATGCGTATAAATGAAAAAGATGCTATCATAGGTATCTCGTTTCCGAGATATTCAAAGCAGACTGTTCAGGCGCTCAGGTATGCCCGTGATAACGGAGCGAACGTTATTGCTATCACGGATTCGATGACCTCGCCTATTGCAAGGTATGCTGACAGCCTTCTGCTTGCAAGGAGCGATATGGCTTCGTTTGTTGATTCTCTTGTAGCACCTATGAGCCTTATAAATGCGCTTATAATTGCAGCTTCAAACAGAAATATAGATGCTGTGTATGAGACCTTCGGCAGGCTTGAAGAGGTCTGGGAGAAATATGACGTTTATGAGAAGAACGGAGAGGATCTCTGATGTCCCGATATGACGTTCTTATCGCAGGCGGCGGAGCTTCAGGGCTTATGTGTGCTGTACAGGCAGCAAGGAGAGGCCTCTCCTGTGCTGTAATTGAGAAAAAAGACCGCTGCGGAATAAAGCTTTCCATAACAGGAAAGGGAAGATGCAACGTCACTAATGACAGTGATAATGAAAATATAATGAAGAACATTCCCCGAAATCCGAAGTTTATGTATTCGGCTTTGGAGGGCTTTTCCTCAGCCGATACGAAAGCTTTTTTTGAGGCTCTGGGTGTGCCCCTTAAAACTGAAAGGGGAAACCGTGTTTTCCCCGTGAGTGACAACGCACACGATATAGTAAATGCTTTGACAGGGGAGTGCAGAAAACTCGGAGTGGAGTTTATAAGAGATGAGGTTCGGTCGGTTCTTGCCGAGAACGGCAGAGCGTCAGGCTTAATGTGCAGCGGCGGAAAATACATCGCTTCAAACGTAGTTATTGCCTGCGGCGGACGCTCTTATCCCGGCACGGGCTCAGACGGCTCAGGCTATGAGATAGCAAGGTCCGTCGGTCACACTGTTACAGAAATAACCCCCTCTCTTTGCCCTATAGTATGCAAAGAACAGCCTGAATGCGCCGAGGCTATGGGTCTGTCACTCAGAAACTGTACACTGTACCTTTATAAAGAGGGCAAAAAGAAACCTGTTTATTCAGAGCTTGGCGAGATGCTTTTTACTCATTTCGGATTAAGCGGACCTTTGGTGCTTTCTGCATCAGCACATATTGACAATCTGAAAAAATACGGTTATACTATAAAAATAGATCTGAAACCCGGTCTTGATGAAGCGGCGCTTGACAGGCGGATAGTCAGAGACTTAACAGAGTTCCCGAATAAGGAGCTTTCAAATGTTCTGAGAAAGCTTCTGCCTGCAAAGCTTATTCCGATGGTTCTGTCAAGAGCAGAGCTTGATGGTACAAGGCAGGCAAACTCAGTCACCCGCGAGGAGCGAAGAAGGCTTCTTGAAACGGTAAAAGGGCTTAGCTTCACTGTCTCAAAAATGAGACCTATTGATGAGGCTATCATTACAAGGGGCGGCGTTTCAGTCAAAGAAATAAGCCCATCAACTATGGAGTCAAAGCTCTGCGGAGGGCTCTATTTCATCGGGGAGATCCTTGATGTCGATGCCTATACAGGCGGATATAATCTACAGATAGCGTTTTCGACAGCCAATGCGGCTGCTAAAGCAATAAATTCTGCAAAAGGAGAATTATTATGACAATAAATGTGGCTCTTGACGGCCCTTCGGGGGCAGGAAAATCTACAATAGCCAGAGCAGCTGCAAAGAAGCTTGGCTATGTGTATGTCGATACGGGAGCAATGTACCGTTCGATCGCTTTGTTTATGCTGAATAAGGGAGTTGTGCTTGAAGATGAGAGCGCAGTAACGGCTCTTCTTCCCGAGGTCGATGTAAAGCTTACCTATGAAAACGGTGAGCAGAGAGTGATCCTCAACGGCGAAGACGTATCCGAGAAGATAAGAACATCTGAGGTCTCAATGGCAGCATCAAAGACTTCCTCCTATCCTGAGGTAAGAACGTTCCTGCTCGGTCTCCAGAAGGATATTGCTAAGAAAAACAATATCATCATGGACGGCAGAGATATAGGAACTGTTATTCTTCCCCGTGCGCAGGTGAAGATTTTCCTTACAGCTTCAGCTGAAAAAAGAGCAGAGAGAAGACTTAAAGAGCTTGTCGAGAAGGGCGAAAACATAAGCTTTGAGGAAGTTCTTGCGGACATCATCAAGCGTGACGAGCAGGATATGAACAGAGAGACTGCACCTCTAAAAAAGGCTGATGACGCAATAGAGGTCGATACCTCGGAGCTGACATTAGAGGAGTCTATAGATAAAATCTACAATACTGTAGTCAGCAATATCCCGAAAGAGGAAACGGCTCAAAAAAAAACTTCATCCCGTGACAGGGAGCTAATGCCTGTAAGACCGATCAGCAAAAAGCATAAGCTGAATTTCTTTCATGTGTTTTTTTATAATGTTCTGAGATATATCGTTATAGGCATATACCATATTTATTACAATATCTCCTATGAGGGCGTTGAGAACGTCCCTAAGGACGGTGGAAATATCTTCGCTTCAAACCACAGAAGCTATCAGGACCCTGTGTTCATAGCGCTTCATGCGAGAGTGCCTATCTCCTATATGGCTAAGGAGGAGCTCTTCCACAAGAATGTGTTTTTTACAGCACTTATTAAAGCATTCGGAGCTTTCCCGGTCGTCAGAGGCTCAGGTGACACAAGCGTTATCGATACCTCGGTAGAAAAGCTCGAAAAGGGAAGAAACCTCGTTATCTTCCCGGAGGGCACACGCTCCAAAGACGGCAAGGTCGGCAAGGGCAAGACAGGTGTTGCACTTGTAGCCGCTGTTGCACAGACTAAGGTAGTGCCTGTCGGAATTAATTTTGAGGGTAAGCTCAAATTCAGGAAAAGGGTTGTTGTAAGATACGGCAAGCCTATTGAGCCTCAGAAGCTTGGTATTGCAAGTACATCTCCAAGAGATCTGAAGAAAATCAAAAGTGAAATTATGGAAAATATCGTTGATCTGGTGCACTAAATGTTAAGAGATTGTAAAATTTTTGTTGCTAAAACTGCGGGATTCTGTTTTGGTGTAGACAGAGCCGTAAAAATAGTGTATAATATGTTAGATAGCCGAAATAATGTTGTAACGTTAGGTCCGATTATTCACAATCCTAATGTAGTCTCTGATCTTAAGGCAAAGGGAGTTTTCCCGAAGGAGCTTTCAGAGGTCAGAGAGAGCGACACGGTGGTCATTCGGTCACATGGAGTGGCTGCACAGGTGTATGACGAGCTGAGGGAAAAGGGCGTTGATATTGTAGATGCTACCTGTCCTTTTGTGAGCCGTATACATAAGATTGCAAGCGAAAGGTCCGATGAGGGATATATAATTCTTATAGCGGGCGATGCGGGACACCCTGAGGTTCAGGGGATAAGAGGGCATTGCTCGGGGGAGAGTTATGTGTTTGGTTCTTGTCAGGATTTTGAGAATTTGGTGAGAGAAAAGGATTTTTCATCAAAAAAGGTTGCAATTTTAGCGCAGACGACGTATAATAGAAATGTGTGGAGTGACTGTCAGAAGCTGTTTGAACGCTTGCTGCCGGATGCGATGGTATTTGATACTATCTGCAACGCAACACAGGAACGTCAGAAGGAAGCTGCTGAAATGGCGGCAAAGGCTGATGTTATGGTGATTGTTGGGGGGCTGCACAGCTCGAACACCTTGAAGCTAAAGGCTGTCTGCAGTGAGTTCTGTGATAAGTGTTATCTTGTCGAGGACGCAGACGGACTCAGAAATTGCGATATTGACTTACGGGGTGCAAATTTTATCGGGATCTCTGCGGGTGCTTCAACACCTGCTTATATAATCAAGGAGGTACAACAGACCATGAGTGAAATGTTGAACAATGTTGACGAAGAATTTAATTTTGAGGAGGAGCTTGAGAAAACCCTCAAAAAAATACATATCGGTATGAAGGTTGAAGGCGTCGTTACTGATATAAATAACGGCGAGGTAGCTGTAGATATTGGAACAAAGCATACAGGCTATATTCCTGCAAATGAGTTTTCCGATGATCCTACCGTAAAGCCTGAGGAGGCTGTAAAGGTTGGAGATACTCTTGATCTTATAGTTCTCAAGACTAACGATCAGGAGGGTATCGTTACACTTTCAAAGAAGAAGGTTGACGCTGTACTCGGCTTCCAGAAGATAGTTGAAGCAAGCGAGGCTGAGAGTGTTCTTGAGGGTACAGTTACTAACGTTGTTAAGGGCGGAGTGCTTGTATCCTATAACGGTGTTAAGGTGTTTGTACCTGCTACACAGGCTGCACCAAGAAGAGATTATGATCTTAACGAGCTGTTAAAGCAGACTGTTAAGTTCAAGATCCTTGAGGTAAATGAGGCTAAGCAGAGAGCTGTTGGTTCTATCCGTGCTGTTGCAAGAGAGGAGAGAGCTGCTGCTCAGGCTAAGTTCTTTGAGACTGCACAGATCGATTCCGAGGTTGAGGGAACTGTTAAGTCTATCACTGATTACGGTGTGTTTGTTGACCTCGGCGGTGTTGACGGTCTTATAAGAAGAATGGACCTTTCATGGAAGAGGATCAAGCACCCCTCTGATGTAGTTTCCGTTGGTGATAAGATCACAGTAAAGATCAAGGACATTGACAATGAGACCAAGAAGGTTTCACTCATTTATAAGAAGGATTCCGAGAATCCCTGGGAGATCTTCAAGGCTAATTATGAGGTTGGCCAGACTGTAAAAGCGACCGTAGTTTCGATAACATCATTCGGTGCGTTTGCTCAGATCATTGACGGTATCGACGGTCTTATCCATATCTCTCAGATCGCTAATCAGAGAGTAAATAATGTTGCTGACATTCTTTCTGTTGGTCAGGAAGTTGAGTGTAAGATCACAGAGATCGATGCAGATAAGAAGAGAATCAGTCTTTCTATCAGAGCTCTGCTCCCCGATGACGCTGAGCCTGCTGATGATGAGGCTGATGAGACTGTCGAGGAGACAGCAGAGGATTCGGCTGAATAAGGATCTCTCTTCCGTGGCTGAACAATTTGATCTATCAGGGGGCGAGAGATCGCCCCTGTTTGTTTATTTCTGCAGTGCCTGCCGCTGCTGCGGTAATATGGCGGAGAAGAACAGATGAAAGGATAGTTTTATGGAAGACGTAAAAGCTATGCGCGATCCGATGAGGACTGCGCCAACAAAAAAACGAAAAAAGAAAAAGAAACAGACAAGCTTGCCTGTGAAGATATTAAAGGGCTTTGGAATTTTTCTTCTGTCGCTGTTTCTTATCATTATTATTACAGGTTCGATATTTGCAACGGTCATGACAATTTATGTCCTGAATTTTGCTGATACTACAACTACAGTAAGCCTTGATAAGACAGAGACTAGCAATATTTCAAGATTTTTATATGAAAATCCTGATTATGATGAGGAAGACCCCGATTCAAAGGAGTTTGAACTCTATTACGCAATCAGAAATACCAACAGGCACGTTGCATGGTGCGATATTGAAAATATCCCTCAGGTGGTACAAGATGCATTCGTGTACACTGAGGACGAGCGTTTCTACTCGCATGACGGTGTTGACTTTAAGAGAACCTTTGCAGCCTTCGTAAACGTATTTATCCCGATTTACGGCGGACGGCAGATAGGTGGTTCGACCATTACCCAGCAGACTATCAAGCTTATCACAGGTGATGATGACCGTGACAGTATTAAGGGTATGGAACGTAAGATACGAGAGATTTTCCGTTCTATAAACGTCGAAAAGACGTACACAAAGGAAGATATCCTGCAAAGCTATCTTAATATCGTGCCGATGAATACTCAGGAGTACGATATTATCGGCGTTCAGGCTGCTGCTAACTATTACTTCGGAAAAGATGTTTCGGAGCTTGACCTTGCTGAGGCTGCTTCACTTGCAGGTATGACCAATATGCCGGGTCTGAATAACCCCTACGATAACCCGAAGGGTAATAAGGAAAGACGTATTTACTGTCTTGACCATATGCTCAGTAACGGTGCTATCGACGAGGAAGAGTACAATCAGGCAGTAAATGAGGAGCTTGTTATCACAGGTGATATTTCGTACTCAAGTGCTGCTATCTATGATGAAGAGGACAGAGATTTCGGCCCTACATCGTGGTTTATGGATGCGGCTCTTAATGAGACCGAAATGAGAATTGCCGATGCTATCGGTATCACAAGACAGGAAGCAGGCGACAGACTCAGAGACGGCGGCTTTACAGTCTATACAACAGTTGATATTAATATGCAGAACAAGGTCGAGGACGAGATGCTTGATGCATCGAACTTTACCACCTACAGTATGGACCCAGAGGAGGATACGCTGTGGTCAGGCTTTATTGCGATGGACTATCAGGGCAATGTTAAGGCTGTAGTCGGAAGCAGAAATGAAAAGACTGAATCACGTATTTACAGTACCGTTACCGACGCAACCAGATCTCCGGGTTCGTGTATCAAGCCTATAGCGTCTTATGCACCGGCGCTCGATCAGGACCTTATGACCTGCTCAACTCTGTTTAACGATTCGCCCATCGAAATAGAGATAGAAGGAACCAAGCAAAAGTGGCCTGTAAACTACTCTGAGTACGGCGATGACGGTAACTGGTCATATAAAGACCTGACTACGACCGAGATGCTTCAGCGCTCGCTGAATACTCTGCCTGCTCAGCTCGTTCAGAAGATGACACCCGAATATTCTTACAGCTTCCTGAAGGATAAGCTTGATATAAGTTCTCTTGAGGAGTCAGATGCTACCTACGCACCTGTAACTGTCGGAGGTCTTACTAACGGTACCTACCTTGAGGAGCTTGTCGGAGCATATATGATCTTTGGCAACGGCGGTAAGAAGTATGATGTTTCTTATGTTTCCAAGATCGAGGATATTGACGGCAATGTTATCTATGAGAAAACTGACGGCTACAAGCAGGCAATTTCCGAATCGACCTCATACGTTATGAACAGAATGATGCAGCACGTTATAACTGAGGAAAACGGTACAGGTCGTTATGCGAAGCTCTCCAATACTGACCTCGTAGGTAAGACAGGTACATCGTCTGACTGGAATGACCTTACCTTTGTAGGCTGTACACCTGATTATGTCTCGGGAGTATGGATCGGTTACGAGAATCCTTCAAAGATACCGACTAATGATTATCAGAATATCGGTGCTATCTGGAAAAACATCTTTGGTGATGTTGCTGACAGCGAGAAGCATAAATCGTTTGACGAGACATTTGAAATGCCTGAGTCAGTCGAGAAGCTGAGCTACTGTAAAGCAACAGGCAAGATCGCAGGACCGGGCTGCTCCAATAAGGCAGACGGCTACTATAAGAAGTCGAATGAGCCTGAGGTTTGCAGCGGTTATCACTAAAACTTCAAAGCCCCCATATATGATATGGGGGCTTTTTAAGAAGAGGAGTAAAATATGGAATACAGATTAGTTGTGCCATGTCATTTCGGACTGGAGAGCACGCTTTCTTATGAGGTCAAAAAGCTTGGCGGTGAGAACGTATCGGTTACTGACGGAAAGGTTTCGTTTTCAGGTGATGAGCTTATTCTTGCAAAAGCTAACTTATGGATAGCAACAGGGGAGCGAGTGCTGATTGAAGTCGGAAGCTTTGAAGCGAGAAGCTTTGAAGAGCTTTTCGAGGGTGTCAGAGCCTTGCCCTGGGAACAGTATATAGGTAAGCTTGATGAGTTCCCTGTGGTGGGTCACAGCCTGAATTCAAAGCTGCATTCCGTGCCCGATTGCCAGAGCATAATCAAAAAGGCCATAGTTACAAGGCTTGGAGAAAAGTACGGCATAAGGCAGTTTGAGGAAAGCGGTGCTCGTCACAGAGTGCGGTTTTCAATACATAAGGATATGGTGTCGGTCTGCCTTGATACATCGGGAGTGGGGCTTCATAAGCGTGGCTACAGACGTGTTTCAAACGCTGCTCCTATTAAGGAGACCCTTGCCGCAGGCATAGTTGACCTTGCCCGTATCAGGCGGGATACTGTTGTTTGCGACCCCATGTGCGGCTCGGGAACATTTCTTATTGAGTCTGCATACAAGGCTCATAATATAGCTTCGGGTTTAAGACGCAGCTTTGAAGCTCAGAACTGGGAGCAGATACCCGAAACTGTATGGCAGCAGGCAAGAACTGAGGCTATGGATTCAATGGTTAAGGACACGAAGTTTCGAGCTTACGGCTTTGATATTGACGAGTTTGCCTGTGAGCTTTCGGCTTTTAATGCTAAAAAGGCAGGAGTGTCATCACGGATAGAGATAAAACAGCGTGATATAAGGGCGCATGAGCCTGTAAAGGGTGCTGTAACGATAGTTAATCCGCCTTATGGTGAGAGACTTCTCGAAATAAGAGAGGCTGAACAGCTTTATAAGGTGCTGGGTCAGAAGCTGCGCCCTGACAGGGATAATCCCTGTTTTATAATTTCACCGCATGAGGAGTTTGAAAAATTCTTCGGCAAAAAGGCGGATAAAAAACGCAAGCTATATAACGGCATGATAAAATGCGATCTTTATATGTATTTTAAGTAGGTGAAAAAATGAGTTTTAAGTTCAGTGACATAGACGCAGTAGTTTTTGATATGGACGGAGTGATCTTCGACTCGGAAAGACTGGGGCTTCGCAGCTGGCAGATAGTTGCCGACAGATACGGTCTCGGTGATGTCAGTGAGACCTCAAAGAAATGTATAGGCAGAAACACAGCCGATACAATGAAGATATTCGACGAAGCATACGGAGACAAGGTTTCGATTGAAGCGCTCTATGAAGAGGGCAAGATAGAGATGCAGAAGATCATAGCAAGTGAAGGCCTGCCCCTTAAAAGCGGAGTAAGAGAGCTTCTGGACTTTTTAAGAGGTCATGGCATGACAACAGGACTTGCTTCCTCAACAAAGCAGGCGATGGTAAAGGAGGAGCTCAGCTCTGTAGAGCTTCTTGACTATTTCAGCGTAGTTATCGGCGGAGATATGATAAAGCGTTCCAAGCCCGAGCCTGAGATATATCTTCTCGCCTGTGAAAAGCTGGGTGCAAGCCCTGATAGATCCGTCTGCATTGAGGATTCATACAACGGTATTATTTCTGCGCACAGAGCAGGGCTCCACACAATAATGGTGCCCGACCTGCTTGAGCCAACCGAGGAGATCCTGAAGCTGGTTGAGGTGCTGAAGCCCAGCCTTGATGAGGTGCTCAGATTTTTCAAAGATTAAGGCAACACCGCACGAATTAATAAAAAAGCTCCGTTTAATGCGGAGCTTTTTCAGCCTTTCTGAATAAAACCGAAAAAACTGTTAAAAATACTACCAAAGCTTATTTGCGAGCCGACAGCATTTAGGCAAGCCGACTT
This sequence comes from uncultured Ruminococcus sp., assembly GCA_946528545.1. Lineage (GTDB taxonomy): Bacteria > Bacillota > Clostridia > Oscillospirales > Ruminococcaceae > Hominimerdicola. The sequence continues at coordinate 7,454 of CAMMYU010000001.1, read as the reverse complement.
AGTCGGTCAGTTTAGTTCGGAGAAAGGCGATCAGAATGAAAAGAATCAGATTTAAGGGCTTAGGCATCAGAAGAAAGCTCGGAGCAAAGGGTCTGTACCTTGCGCTGGCAAGTTGTGCAGTGCTGGCAGGCGGAGTGGGACTTGTGGCACACGATCGTGCGGTGATAAATGATACAAGCAGTAAATATACGGTATCATCTCCAGACCTTCCATACACAGAGATCGATGAAAAGCTTACAGATGTGCCAAAGCTTACAAAAGAGGACAGCTCCTCAGAGAGCAAGGCTGATACAAGCTCCTCAAAGGCAGACAAGTTTGTTAAAACTCAGCCGAATGTAATGCCTGTAAACGGAAAGATACTTGTACCGTTTTCAAACGGAGAGCTTGTAAAATCAGAAACGCTGGGCTACTGGAAAACTCATGACGGAGTTGACATTCAGGCAGAAAAGGGCACAGCCGTCAAGGCTATGAACAAAGGTACAGTAAAGAAAATCTGGGAGGATGCCCTGTGGGGATACTGCATTGTCATAGATCATGGCAATGGCGTTGAAGGGCACTACTATAACCTCTCGGCAGAAATGATGGTGCAGGAAGGAACTGAGGTAAACGCAGGTCAGGCAATAGGCACAATAGGCGACACGGCCTCCTGCGAAGCGGCAGAGCTCTCACACCTGCACTTTGCGGTAAAGAAAAACGGCAGCTGGATAGACCCGATAGCCTATATTGACCCCTCTTATGTAAAATAGTTGAAAGCCCGATTTCTATCGGGCTTTCAGCTTGTTGCAAAAGTTCTTTTAAAAGGGGTCAGGGGCGACAGCCCCAGTGGGTCAAAGGGGCGAAGCCCCATCTCCACTCANCTCCAGCCGAGTCTGTCTGTACGAATGTACAGACCTGACGAGGCAAAATCTGCACTATTTTTGAGTTTATCGACAGACTGAAAGTCCGATTTCTATCGGGCTTTACTTTTGTAATAAAATGTGTTATAATCAATATATTAGGGGGTAAATGTGATGAATAAAAGAATTTCGGCACTGGTTTGTGCATTGTGTCTGTCTTTCTCGGCTTTGCCTGTACAGGCTGAGGAGACAGCTGAACAGGAAAATATTCCTGTTGTTTTTTATGAGACAGCAGACTCTCAGGAGGAGATCGTTCCTGAACCGCCGGCTTATAAAGAGAGTACAGTTTTCACTAAGGCTGAAAGTGTTCAGCTTTCGTGGGACAGAACAGACGATGAAGAGAAATATGATATAAAGTATACTGCAAACGGCGGAAAATCTTTTTCAACCTTTAAAGCTGACTATGACGAAAATACTTTAAGCTTTTCAAAAGGCTTTTTCACTCAGGGAAGCAGTATAGACTTCTATATAAAGCCGTATAAGCTTGTAAATTCACAGAAAAGCTATCTTGAGGGTTATAAGATCGCTGTTAGGATCGTTCCCGATGATATGACAGGAAAGCTCACAGCAACGAGCAGCAGTACAGCTGTTACGCTCTCATGGAATAAGGTAAATAATGCGCATAAGTATAGGATTTATCTTCTTGCAGGCGATGATAAAGAGCTTGTCGGAGAGACAGCAGCTCTTACATATAAATACAGCGCACCGTCAGCTAAGAAGCTAAGCTTTGAGGTAGTTCCCGTATCAGTTTATGCTGATACTGAGGCAGTATCTGAAAACGGTCTTACAGTTTCCACAGCAACAGCTCCGAAGTCTGCCTCAGGTCTTAAAATTACAAAGTCAACTGATAACAGTGTTAGTCTCACATGGGATAAGACCGAGTGTACAAAATATATCGTTTACCGCAAAACAACGGGCAGCTATAAGATAATAGGACAGCCTTCAACAAACAGCTTTACAGATAAGTTTTCAAAGCATGAGGGTCATCATATTTACATTGTAAGAGCAGTAATGGTCGATGATGAGGGTAAAGAACACAATGGTGCGCTTTCGGCGGTTGTAAAGAAAAACTTTCTTAAAACACCTGTGCTCAAGGATTCTATTTCAGGACTTAATGCTGTCAGAGTGTGCTGGAACAAGGCAGAGGGCGCACAGTATTATAAGGTGTTCATTTACAAAAACGGTGCATGGTCCGCGCCTGTGATAACAAAGAGCCTTTATTATACTTTTAGCGGACTTGACTCTAAAACTACATATCTGTTTCATGTAAAGCCCTGTGTAAAATCTGACGGCAAAGAAATAACAACTCAGGGTGCATCAACTAAGGTTGTAACAGATTCAAAGCTCAGAGCGAAAACCAATTATGTAATATATGCAAAGGCAAGCACTTCGTCAAAGGTGCTTTACAGAGGAGATTACGGAGACATGATCCAGCAGAAGGGTATTACCGATGTCAGCGGTTGGTACAAGGTTTATGTCCCGGGAACTGCAAAGGCACAGGTAGGTTATGTAAGAGGCGGACAGATAGCGGCTTATGCAAACCTCGGAATCAAGGCGATAAATCAGAACGGCTGGGAAGGCGGCTCGCCAATGGTAATGGGCTGCGAATCTGCGGCGCTTGCAACAGTTCTCCAAAATCAGCATGGAATCTCATGCAGCAAGAATGATATAGCAAACAACTACACTCACTGGGTATCTCACGGGGCAGGCGACCCGAACTATGCATTCTTTGGAAGCCCTTACGTTTACACAGGCAATGACGGCATTTATGCACCTGCGATAGCTCAGGCAGCAAACTGGTATCTCTCTGACAAAAAGGTAAGAAACAATTATCAGATAGATGTTCATACCGATTTTAACAGCACAGTCAACTGGAAGAATCTTAGTGTAGGCTCTGTAAACCGCACCTCAGGACTTGACCTTGCAGGAATCAAAAGAGAGCTCAACAAAGGACATTCGCTGATAGTATGGTTTACAACCTATAATGCAAACCCAAGAACGGGCGGCTATTACACGGTCAAGGCAGGCGGAAAGTACTCAAATGCCGGCTCGGGAAGCTATACCTTCCGCTGGGTAGCGCCTCAGCACTGTGCTGTAATAACAGGCTTCGACGACCTCACACAGCGTATAACTATCGCAGATGTTATAAACGGCAGTACAGTAAGCTATCCCTACAGTACCTTTATGAACGGCTATAATGCCCTCGGAAGACAGACCGTAGTTATTGATAAGAAATAAGTTTTATCCGACAGAGAGACAAACTCTGTCGGATATTATTTTGCACAAAACAGAGTGCATAAAATTGATTAATATGCAGAAATTAACACAGTGTGTCGTAAATAGGTTGAAAATACATTAAAATTATGATAAACTGAATATAATGATTTTATAGAGGAGGTAAGCTTATGAAAAAAAGGTTTCTTTCATTTGCTGTTTCTGCGGCAGTTGCAGTAAGTACTGTTATTCTGCCCGTAAGTGCAGAGCCTGAAAATGAAGAATATATTGAGGAAGCAAGCTCGGTAGTTACATATTCTGCGAGCAATACGATCGTAAATCCCACAGCGTTTAATAATCTTCAAAGCAGGCTTAGACCCTTGGTTGAAATGACTGCGACCGATACGGGCTATATGAGGCTCGTTTCAAGCGGGGAGAACATCATAGCCGAGTATTATGACAATTCATTCAACCTGACCAAAAAGCAGACGATCGCTATGGAGCTTCCTATCTGGGGCGGCTTCTATGATGCAGGCGATGTTTACTATGTGGTCGAGGGTCAGAACAACAAAGACGGAGTTGACGGCACTGAGGTCGTTCGTATCATTAAGTACAGCAAGGAATGGAAGCGTCTTGGCTCGGGCAGTGTAAAGGCTCAGGAAGGCTGGGAATACGAGATTAGATATCCTTTCGATTACGGCTGCGTAAGCTTTGCAAGAGCTAACGGAAAGCTGTACATATCAACTGGCCGTGAGGGTTATGTTGACCCGAATGTCGGTCAGGGACATCAGGGAATGATGCTTATTGCAGTTACCGAAAGTGATATGAGCACCAAGATAGAGTACGGTGATTTTTGGCACTCCTTTGCACAGTATCTTGATTCTGAGGGGGATAATGTTTATATCCTTGAGCTTAGTGAGGGAAGCCTTGAAACCGAGCTGTCCCGCTATGATGCAACAAGAACAGATACTGACTACTTTGATGCATTCCCAAGCGGAAACCGGTTCAGCGTTCTTGATTACGGCGGACATCATACCTCTTCGTGGGCTATACGCACTTATGTAAGTGTTGATGATCTTGCCCTGTCAAAAGATAATGTCCTCGGTGTCGGTACATCTATTGACCAGTCTCAGTATGATAATGTAACATCTGACACACCCCATAATATCTATCTTTCAGTAACACCTAAGAATAATTTCAGTAAAGAAGCAAGCAAGATCGTATGGCAGACCGATTACACAGACGGCGGAAAGTCTTTTGTAAATGTGAAGCTTGTGAAGATCAATGATGACCGCTTTATGCTTATGTGGCAGGATTACTGCGATAATTCCGAGCTGCCTGCCGCTGAAGATAAGCAGGACCCATTATCCTGCTATACATTCAGCTACAGGTTTATTGACGGCTCTGGAGCTTCGCTCAGCAAGACGATGACTGCAAAGGGATGCCTTTCTGACTGTCACCCGATAGTTAAGGGCTCAAATGTTGTGTTTAGTTCATCACTTGAAAACGTGGTTGATTTCTACTCGATCAATTCATCTACGGGAGCATTCAGCAAAAAGGTAATTCATGCAGTTGGCGAAACGGCAAACTGGGAGCTCTCCGATGACGGAGTTCTGACGATAAGCGGAACAGGGATTGCAGATACGGCAGCTGAGTCGTATGTCCTGTATGCACTATCATCAACAAAGAATTCTTATGTTTCTTATAGTAGCGATACCTGCTGGAAGCCTGTCAAGGATAATGTAACCAAGATAGTTATCAAGGGTACTATCGACAGCATCGGAGAGCGTGCATTCGTGGGCTTTCCGAATGTTACCGAGGTAGTTATTGAAGACGGTGTAAAGTCGATCGGCGAAGAGGCATTCAAAGGAATGGGCAGCCTTAAATCTGTCACTATACCTGCAAGTGTTACAAATATCGGTGAGGATATAAATTGGTCAGGCTACTATTATTATGATGATTCCCACGTTTACAAGGGAACACTGTATGTAGAAATGGGCTCGGCTGCGGCTGAGTATGCTAAAAAATGCGGCTGCTCCTACAGCTACGGTGTAACACTTGATGACTGTACGATAAAGCTTACTCAGGATACCTTCAATTATACTGGCTCGGCGATTGACCCTTATGCACTCGGAAAGCTCAGCATAACCTATAAGGGAACAAAGCTCGAGAAAGACGTAGATTTCACTTGTACACTGGGCGGTAATACCATAGACGGACCTATTTCATATCTGTATATCAACGGAAAAGGCGGCTTCAGGGGAGGCTCCTCTGTAAAGCTCACCTATAAGATCATAAAGGACGGAAAGGTTCCCTATACGATCACAAGGAAGGTTCCCTCGGATTTCTATAGGTATCCGTATATCTATATCAGCTTTTCGGGACCGGTAAACAAATCTATAAGCACCTACGACGATTATTTCACCTTACCAAGCGGCTTGACAGACGGTAAGTACACAATGAAAATATCAGCGTACAGTTATTTTGCTCCGAGAACCTATGAGGTTACAGTCAAGAACGGAAAGCTTACTGCCGACCCTGATGTAACGCTCTATCTGCGCGGTGATGCAAACTGTGACGGTTCTATATCGACTCTTGATCTTATTTCAATTAAAAAGCATCTGATCAAGGCTGATACACTTAAAGAGCCTAATCTTTCCTGTGCTGATGCAGACGGAAGCGGAGACATAAATGTATTAGACATTACAAGAATAAAGAAACACCTGATAGGTGTTCAAAAGTTTTATTGATAAGTAAATTTAATCCCCTGAAGCTAAAGGTTTCAGGGGATTGTTTTTTATGGGAGAAAGAAAAAAGCGCAACTTTCCGAATGGATAAGTGCGCTGTATAAATATCACTTTTTACCCTGCTCAACAGATTTTATCTCCGACTGTGATGCCTGCTTCAAGGAATAAGTGTCAAAGCCCGGCTCTCTCGGAAGCTGAATCTCAATTGCATTGATCTTACATTCCTCAGCAGTGCCCGAAATCATGTCAATGTCAAAAACATGACCGCCGAAGCGCCTGTCATCGGAAATAAAGTGCAGATGCCAGCCTGCGGCGTTAATGCCGTCCATATAGTCAGGATAATAAACGCATACCAGAGTACCGTTTATATTCTCAAAGAAGAAATCCTTCTGAGTTTTGCTAAGTGCGTCCTTCAGTGAAACATGGTGTGCTTTATAGCCTGATTCAGACCGTGCGCTGACCTTGTGAAAACTTCCGTCTATACGAACGATATGCATACTGTTCAAGCCGAAATTCTCTTCTATCTTCTGAGTAAGTACAGTTTTCAGTTCATCGATATTCTTGTTTTCGCCAAGCTCAGATTTTCTTCCGCCTACAAACAGGGTAACTGACGAAAAGGGAACACCTGTAGAGTTCTCGGCTTCAGTAACATCACCATGCTCATTAGCCTTGTAGCAGTGGCCGTCGAGCACTATCATTTCGCCGTTTACATCTTCAAAAGTACCCAACCCGATATTTCCATGTTGAAGCAGTTCTCCAACTGTAATAACAGACTTTGAATATCCAAGTGCCAGAGCCTGCAGAGTAGAAACCTGATACATCTTTGTCATAGTAAACACCTCACGATTAGAGTATATATATTATACTCTATTTTATGATATTTGTCAACTTTACAAATATCTCAACTCTTGCATGAAAATAACAAAAGCCCCGAAGATGCGAACTTCGGGGCATATTTGCGTTGTTTTGAAATATGCGAAATCTTATCTCTTGCTGAACTGCGGTGCACGACGAGCAGCCTTGAGACCGTACTTCTTTCTTTCTTTCATTCTTGGGTCACGAGTGAGGAAGCCTTCCTTCTTGAGGAGAGGTCTGTAGTCATCGCTTGCCTGAAGGAGAGCTCTTGAAAGACCGTGTCTGATAGCACCGGCCTGACCTGTAACTCCGCCGCCTGCTACTGTGCAGACGATGTCATACTTGCCCTCAGTATCTGTAACACCAAAAGGCTGACGAACAATCAGCTTGAGTGTCTCAAGACCAAAATAATCGTCAATGTCTCTGCCGTTGATAGTGATTTTTCCTGTACCCTCGTAAACACGAACACGGGCAACAGAATGCTTTCTTCTTCCTGTACCATAGAAATATGGCTTTTTAGATTCGTACATATCCGTTCCTCCTTACAGTTCGTACTTAACAGGCTTCTGAGCCTCATTCTTGTGCTCAGCACCCTTGTAAACTCTCAGTCTCTTTGCAGCAGCTCTGCCAAGAGTGTTGTTAGGGAGCATACCCTCAACAGCAATTGTCATAGCTCTGTCAGACTCCTCAGCCATGAGCTTGTCATAGCCAACTTCTTTAAGACCGCCGATCCAGCCGGTGT